>NZ_JAUQTX010000107.1:0-20440 GCF_059803775.1 Azospirillum sp. UFLA03-27
GCGTATAATCGTCGGCAGCGTCAGATGTGTATAAGAGACAGGGTCGACACCGCGCTGGTTCCGCTGAGCCTCGGCAACCTTCTCGGCACGCTGGCGCTGGGCACCTTCCTGCGCAAGGAACAGGAGCGCTGCGATCTCCAGATCGCCCTCACCGAAAGCCAGCGCCGATTCACCGCGACGGTGGCGAACCTGCCGGGCGGTGTGTACCAGCGGGTGCTGACGGTGGACGGCCGGTTGCGCTTCCCCTACTGCAGCCCCGGCTTCTTCCAGGTGATGGGGCTGCCGGCGACCGAGCGGGTGACGCTGGAGTCGCTGAACCGCATCCTCCACCCCGAAGACCGCCCGCGGCTGCTCGCCTCGATCCACGCTTCCGCCGAGACGCTGCAGCCCTGGCGGCTGGAATACCGGATCATCTGGCCGAACGGCGACATCCGCTGGATCAGCGTCTCCAGCCGTGCGGCGCGGCGCGACAACGGCGACATCGTGTGGGACGGCATCGTCACCGACGTCACCGAGACCAAGCGCAACGAGCAGGCGCTGATCCAGGCCCGCCTGGAGGCCGAGGCGGCCAGCCGCGCCAAGGCCGAGTTCCTGGCGACCATGAGCCACGAGATGCGCACCCCGCTGAACGGCATCCTGGGCTTTGCCCGCCTGCTTCTGGACGAGGATCTGACGCCCCGGCAGCGCCGCCACGCCCGCTTGGTGCACGACGCCGGGCGGTCGCTTCTGACGGTGATCGAGGATGTGCTGGACTTCTCGCGCATCGAGGCGGGGCGGCTGGTGCTGAACGACACCTCCTTCGCCATCCGCGACCTGATCGCCAATTGCGCGGCGGTGCTGCGCCTGGAGGCCGAGGCGAAGGGGCTGACGTTGCACGCCGCCGTGGCTCCGGACGTGCCGGACTGGCTGCGCGGCGATCCCGACCGGCTGCGGCAGGTGGTGTTGAACCTGCTGGCCAACGCTGTGAAGTTCACCGAGCATGGCGACGTCGGCCTGACCGTCGTGAAGATCGCCGACACTCCCGCCGGTCCGCATCTGACGATCAGCGTCGCCGACACCGGAATCGGCATCCCGTCCGACCGGCAGGGCCAGCTCTTCCAACGCTTCAGCCAGATCGACCGGTCGCGCGGGGGCACCGGTCTCGGCCTCGCCATCAGCCGGCGGCTCGTGGAGATGATGGGCGGGACGGTCGGGGTGCAGAGCCAGGCGGGCGTCGGCTCGACCTTCTGGTTGTCGCTGGTCCTGCCCGAAGCCGATCCGCCCGCCGGGAGCGGCGCCCCTTGCGCGGCGGAACTGCTGGTCCACCGCCGTCCGGCCCGCATCCTGCTGGCCGAGGATCTGGCGATGAACCGGGAGCTGATCACGGCCATGCTGCAGGGGGCGGGGCACCGCGTGGACGCCGTCGCCAACGGGCGGCAGGCGGTGGAAGCGGTGCAGCGCGGCGCCTGCGATCTCGTGCTGATGGACGTGCACATGCCGGAATTGGACGGTCATTCCGCCACACGGGCGATCCGCGGCCTGCCGCCGCCGGTTGGGATTATCCCGATCCTGGCGATGAGCGCCAGCGCGCTGCCCGACGAGGTTCGGCGCTGCCACGACGCCGGCATGAACGGTCACATCGCCAAGCCGGTGGACCGCGCCACCATGCTGGACGCGATCGACGCCGCCTTGGGCTGGGCCGTCCAGGGCGGCCGGGCGGCCGAAGCAACCGACGCCTCCGCGGAACGGGGTGCCATGGCCGAGACCTTCACGGCGGTGGAGCCGATCCCGCTCCGTCAGCCGCTCGACCGCGCGATGCTGGCCCGGCTGTCCGACGAGATGGGGGACGAGGCGTGCGACCGTATGGCCGCCGCCTTCCTCGACGAGCTGCCCCAGCGGATAGGGCGCCTGCGCATGGGCGGTGAATCCGGCTGCGCGCTGGCGGAAGCGCAGGCCCTGATCGCCCCGTCGGCCAATTTGGGGCTGGTCCGTCTGGCGTCCGCCTGCCGCGCGCTCAGCGCCGCCCTGCGCTCCGGCCGCCGGCACGAGGCGGAGGGGCTGGCCGGCAGCGTTCTGGACGCCGCGGAGGAGGGGGCGGAGGCATTGCGCGACACGCTGTCCCGCGGCCGGGGGGACAGCCGTTTCAAGTCTCTTGCGAAGGATATCGTCCGGACGCCATAATTCCCATGTGCGGCACCTTTCTCTCCTCCGGCGTGCGCCGGATCTGGCGGACACCGGCGATGGACGAAGCTTTTCTGACGGCGGAGGGACACGCCGCGGCCCCCCGCACGCGGCTGCGGACGCTGTTGACGACCATCGTCGGGGTGATCGCCCTGTTCGGAGTCGGCCTGTGGGGGGCCGCCACCTGGGCCGACCGCGACGAGGCGGTGAGCCACGCCCGTGACCGGACGCTGAACGCCGCCCGCCTGCTGCACGAGCATGTGCGCCGCACCGTCGCCACCAGCGATCTCATTCTGCAGCGCGTCGACGACCGACTCCGCGCGCGGGAGGTGGAGGCGGTCGGGCGCGACCTGCCGCTGTGGCAGGAACTGCGCGCGATGTCCGACGCCATGCCGGAGGTCAGTTCCATCTGGATTTTCGACGCCGCCGGAAACGGGCTGCTGACCACGCGCCAGTATCCGTCGCCGCCAATGAACAACGCGGACCGCGCCTTCTTCCAGGCTCACCGGAACGGCGAGACCTTCCACATCGGCGGGATGATCCGGGGGCGGCTGTCCGGCCGGCCGACCTTCACCATCAGCCGCCGCATCGGGACGGTGGAGAATTTCCAGGGCGTCGCCAACATCGCCCTGGACCTCGATTATTTCCGTTCTTTCTTCGACGGGCTGAACATCGGACGCGGGGGCGCCGTCGCCGTGTACCGCGAGGACGGGACCCTGCTGTTCAGCCTGTCGGGCCAGGACACCGCCGCATCGCTGTCCGCGGCGCCCCCCGACATGCCTCCGGTGACCCGACCAATGGACGAGGCGCCGCGGGCCATCGGCGGCACGATCTTCAGCCAGTCTCCGGTGGATGGATCGGAGCGGATCGTCGCGAACCTGCGGGTTCAGGATCTGCCGCTGATCGTGCAGGTCGGGGTGTCGCGGGACGAGGCGCTGACGCCCTGGCGCGAGCGCACGATCCATGGCGGCCTGCTGGTCCTGCTGGCGGTGGCCGCCTGCGCGGCGCTGGCGCTGGCGGCGGCGCGCAGCCTGTCGCGCGAGGAGGTGGGGCGCCGTCGGCTGGCCGAGACGAACGCCGACCTGGATGCCACCGCCCGCAGCCTGGAGCTGGCCAACCGCGCCTTCGCCGGGGCCAACCGCCGGCTGAACCTGATCCTGCAATCCGCGTCGGAAGGGATCTGCGGCGTGGACCGCGACGAGCGGATCACCTTCGCCAACCCCGCCGCCTGCGCGCTGACCGGCTACAGCAACGAGGAGATGCTGGGCCGCAGCCTGCATGTGCTGCTTCACCACACCCGCGCCGACGGCACGCCGGCGCCGACCATCGACTGCCCGGTCTTCGAGGTGCTGCGCACCGGCGAGGCGCGGGGCGGCTCGGAAGACATCTACTGGCGCAAGGACGGCACCAGCTTCCCGGTGGAGTTCGCGGCCTCCCCCATGCTGGAGGACGGCCGGGTGGAGGGCGCGGTGGTCGTCTTCCACGAGATCGCCGAGCGCAAGCGGGCCGAGGAGGCGCTCCGCCAGGCCAAATCCGTGGCCGAGGCGGCCAGCCGCGCCAAGAGCGAATTCCTGGCCAACATGAGCCATGAGATCCGCACGCCGATGAACGCCATCCTGGGGCTGGTCCACCTGCTCCAGCAGACCGACCTGTCGACGCGCCAGCGCGACTACGCCCAGAAGATCCGCGTGTCGGCCCAGTCGCTGCTCGGCATCCTGAACGACATCCTGGACTTTTCCAAGGTGGAGGCCGGCAAGCTGGAGCTGGAGCGGGTGGAGTTCCGCCTGGACGACCTGCTGCAGAACCTGGCGGTGATCGTCGGCGCGGCGGCGCAGGACAAGGACATCGAGGTTCTGTTCTCGGTCGGGCCGGAGGTTCCGCTCGACCTCGTCGGCGACCCCTTGCGCCTTCAGCAGGTGCTCATCAACCTCGCCGGCAACGCCATCAAGTTCACCGAGGCGGGGGAGGTGGTGGTGTCCGTCCGCGCCGTCGAGGTGGTGGAGGAGCGGGCGGTCCTGACCTTCTCCATCCGCGACACCGGAATCGGCATCGACGCGGAGCAGAAGGAACGACTGTTCCAGGCCTTCAGCCAGGCCGACAGCTCCACCACCCGGCGTTACGGCGGCACCGGCCTCGGGCTGGCCATCTGCACGCGGCTGGTCGCCCTGATGGGCGGCGCCATGGATGTGACGAGCGAGCCGGGCCGGGGCAGCGATTTCCATTTCACCGCCGTTTTCGGGAATCCCGTCTTCGGGCAGGCCGCTTTCGGAAATGCCGGGCGGGTGGGAGAGCGTCCGTCGCGGTTCTCCGCCGTGCCGCGCGGCCTCTCGGTGCTGGTGGTGGACGACAATCACACGGCGCGCGAAGTGCTGGCCGAACTGGTCGTCTCCTTCGGTTGGCGGGCTTCGCTCTGCGCCTCCGGGCCTGAGACGATCGCGGAGCTGGAGCGCGCGACCGCCGCCGGGCAGCCCTACGACATCGTGCTGATGGACTGGAAGATGCCGGGGATGGACGGGCTGGAAACCTCCCGCCGCATCCGCGAGGACGGGCTGGTGAAGGCGCCGGTCATCATCGTGGTCTCCGCCTTCGGCCGCGAGCGGATGGGGGATGCGGGAGCACCGGACCTGGGCCTGAGCGGCGCGCTGGTGAAGCCGGTCACCGCCTCCTCCCTGCTCGATGCGGTGATCGACGCCTTTGGGCGCGGCGCGGAGGGCGAGGCGCTGGAGACGATCCCGCTGCACCCCTGCGCGCCGGTCCCCGCCGGCCTTCTCCGCCCGCCGCAACGGCGCCCGCTGTTCGGGCAGCGCCTGCTGCTGGTGGAGGACAACAGCATCAGCCAGGAGGTGGCCCGCGAGATCCTGGAGCGCGCCGGTGCCCGCGTGACCCTGGCCGGCAACGGGCGCGAGGCGGTCGCCCGGGTCGAGGAGGCGAATCCGCCCTTCGATCTCGTCCTGATGGACGTGCAGATGCCGGAGATGGACGGATTCGAGGCGACGCGCCGGCTGCGCGCCCGGCCCGCCGGGCAGGGGCTGCCGATCATCGCCATGACCGCCAGCGCCCTGCCGTCCGACCGCCAGCGTTGCCTGGACGGCGGCATGGACGACCACATCGCCAAGCCGATCGACGTGGAGCAACTGTTTTCCGTGGTGACGCGCTGGCTCGGCCAGCCGTCGGCGACGCCCGGCATGCCGCTTCTGCCCAAGGCCGTGCCGTCCCACGCCCGTGGAGCGCTTCCCGCCGACCTGCCGGGCATCGACGTGAAGGACGCGCTGCACCGCCTCGACGGCGACGTCGGGCTGTTCCGCAAATTCGTCACCGACTTCGCCCGGACCTACGACGGGGCGGCGGACGGCATCGCCTCGGCGCTGGCCGCCGGCGACCTGCCGCGGGCCAAGGCGCTGGGGCATGAGCTGAAGAGCCTGGCGGGCAACATCGGCGCGCGGACGTTGTCCGCCGCCGCGGACGCGGTGCAGGTCGCCGCCTTCCGCGGGGACCGGGCGGCGGCGGCGCAGCAGCTGCCGGTTCTGCGCGCGGAGCTGGAGGCGGTGCTGGACTCCGCCGCCCGGCTCGCCGCCGCCCGGTTGGCCGTTGCGCCGGGACACGCCCCCGGCCTCCCGCCGGGCGGTGGCGGTCCGGCGATGGACATCGCAACGCTGGAGCCCATGCTGGAGCGCTTCGCCCGGCTGCTGCGTGACAGCAACTTCGCCGCCGCGGAGGAGTTCGCCGTTCTAGCCCCGCCGCTGGCCGACTGGATCGACCCGGCGGCCATGAAGGCGCTCTCGTCGGCGGTCGACGGCCTCGATTTTACAAAAGCTCAAGGAATCTTGCGCAGGATCACCCAGGACCTCGGTCTGAGCCTTCCGGCCGACTGACCCGCTTCGCACCAGGAATCGCCTTTCAGGAACCGGCCACCAGGAACCGAACATGACCGACGCACGCTCCAAGATCCTGGTGGTCGACGACATCCCGTCCAACGTCCATGTCCTGAGCCGCATCCTGAAGGACGAGCACGACATCTATTTCGCGACCGACGGGGCGAAGGCGCTGGAGCTGGCGCAGTCCCGGCTGCCCGATCTCGTTCTGCTGGACATCATGATGCCGGGCATGGACGGGTACGAGGTCTGTTCCCGTCTCAAGACCGATCCGATCACCCGCGATATTCCGGTCATCTTCATCTCGGCCAAGAGCGAGGTGGAGGACGAGACCTATGGGCTGGAGGTCGGCGCCATCGACTTCATCTCCAAGCCGATCAGCCCGCCGATCGTCAAGGCGCGGGTGCGCAATCACCTGCTGCTGAAGCGACAGACCGACCTGCTGCGCACCTTGTCCTTCGCCGACGGCCTGACC
Organism: Azospirillum sp. UFLA03-27; assembly: GCF_059803775.1. NCBI lineage: Bacteria > Pseudomonadati > Pseudomonadota > Alphaproteobacteria > Rhodospirillales > Azospirillaceae > Azospirillum > Azospirillum sp. UFLA03-27. Next base: position 6,508 of record NZ_JAUQTX010000107.1, read on the forward strand.
GGAATCGCCAACCGCCGCCGCTTCGACGAGGTGTTGCTGCGCGAATGGCGGCGCTGTGGGCGGGTGCAGCTTCCGCTGTCGTTGGTCATGCTCGATGTCGACCAGTTCAAACCCTACAATGACCATTACGGCCATCAGGCGGGCGACGAGTGCCTGCGCGCGGTGGCCCAACTCCTGGCCGAGGAGATGATGAGGCCGGGCGACCTGATCGCCCGCTATGGCGGCGAGGAATTCGTCTGCCTGCTTCCCGAAACCGACGAGGACGGCGCGGTCCAGGTCGCCGAGCGTCTGCGCGAGACGGTGGCCGACCGCCGACTGCCCCACGCGGTGTCCCATGTCGCCGACCACGTCACCATCAGCCTGGGCGTCGCCACCGCCCGGCCGACGCTGGACGACACGCCGGAGCGGCTGACCCAGCTTGCCGACGGCCTGCTCTACGAGGCCAAGCGGGCGGGCCGCAACCGTGTGTGCAGCGGCGGTGTGGAGGTTTCGGTATAACGGGCCGACCTGAGGCATCACGGGTGCAGCCATGACCGCGGCCAGAGCCGGAAACCATACCGCGAACGGGGACCGCTCTTCATTTGCAGCGACTCCGCCCGACGTGCGCGGGCGCGGCTTCGCCAGCCGGGCCGCCCTGCCGGCCGCGGAAGGCTGGATCGACGCCACTGTCGGCCCTCTGCCGCCGCGCGCCGTGGCTCTCGCCGACCTCCCCGCCACGCTGGCGGAGGGCTTGGTTCTCGCCGAGCCGGTGAAGGCGCCGGGGGATTGGCCGCCCGCCGACCGGGCCGCCCGCGACGGTGTGGCGGTGGCCTCCAGCGACACGCTGGGCGCCGGCTCCTACAACCCGGTTCCGCTGCCGGGCGCCGTGACGGTCGCGGCCGGCGAGCCGATGCCGCCGGGGACCGACGCCGTCCTGCCCGTGGAGGCGATGCAGGCCGATGGTCCCTTCGTCGAGGCGCTGGGCAGCGCCGCCCCGGGCGAGGGCGTGGAGCGGCAGGGGGAGGGGCTGCGCGGCGGGACGGTCCTGCTGAAGGCCGGTCACCGCTTGCGTCCGCAGGATCTTGGATTGCTCGCCGCGCTGGGGATCGACATGGTGCGTGTAGGCGCCCGGCCGCGGGTGCGGATCGTGCTGGCCGGGGGGCCGCGGTCCGGACCCGAAACGCTGGGCGCCATGCTGACCGCCCTGGTGACGCGCGATGGCGGCGTGGCGGAGCTGGTGGGACCGCTGCCGGCGGACCGCGCCGCGCTGGCCGCGGCCTACGCGGCTCCCGGCGCCGACCTGCTGATCTCCGCAGGGCGCACCGGGGTTGGGGAGGACGATGTGGCCCCCCTGGCGCTGGCCGAGGCGGGGCAACTTGCCCTGCACGGCGTGGCCCTGCGCCCCGGCGATTCGGCGGCGCTTGGGACGGCGTGCGGCGTGCCCGCCGTGCTGCTGCCCGGTGAACCGATGGCCTGCCTGACGGCCTATGAGCTGCTGGCCGGGCGGGCGCTGCGCCGTCTGGCCGGGCGGGACCCTGGGCTGCCCCATCCGGCGGTCCCCGCCGTGGTGGTGCGCAAGCTGGTGTCGGAGATCGGCTGCACCGAACTGTACCGCGTGCGCCGGACGGCGGATGGAATGGTCGAGCCGGTCGCCTCCCCGTACCGGCCGGGATTGGCCGGGGCGGTGCTGGCCGACGGCTTTGTGCTGATCCCCGCGGAAAGCGAGGGCGTCCCGGCGGGGGCGACCGTGACCCTGCGCTGTTTTGACGGTACAAGTCTCTGAACAGAATTAAGCGAGGGGGGAAAGGGCGTGTCCAACCAGGACATCCGGCGGTTCGTCGCCCAGGCGGCCCGGCAGGAGCAGTTTCTCGAGGTGGTCGGCCGCGACGAGGCCGAGGCGCGGTTCCTCCGCCATCTCGACCTGACGCCCAAGGGGGCGGAGACGGTGCCGCTGGGCGCCGCGCTGGGCCGCGTGCTGGCCGCCGACGTGGTGGCTGAGGTCGATGTCCCCGGTTTCGACCGCTCCTCGGTGGACGGCTTCGCGGTGCGCGCCGCCGACACGCTGGGGGCGGGCGAGGACACGCCGGTCGTGCTGCGCCTGAACGAGGAGGTGCTGTCCGCCGGGCGCGTCCCGGCGCTGACCGTCGCCCCTGGCACGGCCACGGTGCTTGCCACCGGCGGCATGCTGCCGCGCGGCGCCGACGCCGTGGTGATGGTCGAGCACACCGAGTCGTACGAGGAAGGCGACGCCCTTCTGGTGGCGATCCGCAAGCCGGTGGTGCCCGGCGCCTTCGTCGCCGCCGCCGGGTCGGACATCGGGCGCGGCGAGACGGTGATGCGCCGTGGGCAGCTGCTGACCTCCCGCGAGATCGGCGTTCTGGCCGCCATCGGGCGGGCCGAGGTCTCGGTGGTCCGCCGCCCCCGCGTGGCGATCCTGTCCACCGGCGACGAGATCGTAGCGCCGGGCGCGCCGATCCGGCCCGGTGCCGTCTATGATTCGAACGCCGCCATCCTGGCCGCCGCGGTGGAGGAGTTGGGCGGGGAGCCGGTCCGGCTGGGCATCGCCCGCGACGACGAGGCCGAACTGGCTCCGCTGGTCGAACAGGGTCTGGCCTGCGACGCGCTGCTGCTGTCGGGCGGAACGTCGAAGGGGGCGGGTGACCTGTCCTACCGCATCGTCAGCCGCCTGACCGATCCCGGCATCGTTGCGCACGGCGTCGCCTTGAAGCCCGGCAAGCCTCTGTGCCTAGCCGTAACGAAGGGCAAGCCGGTGGTGATCCTGCCCGGCTTCCCGACCTCTGCCATGTTCACCTTCCACGAGTTCGTCGCCCCGGTGCTGCGTGCGCTGGCCGGTCTGCCGCCCGCGGCGAAGGAGAGCGTGGACGCGACGGTGCCGATGCGGCTGGGATCGGAACGGGGCCGAACCGAATATGTGATGGTCTCGCTGGTGCGTGGGGCGGACGGGGGACTGGCGGCTTACCCGCTGTCCAAGGGCTCCGGCGCGGTGACCGCCTTCAGCGCGGCGGACGGCTTCATCGCCATCGACCCGCAGGCCGAGGCGGTGGAGGCCGGCACCCCGGTATCGGTCCAGCGCATCGGGCGCGACACCCGCCCCGCCGACCTGATCGTGATCGGCAGCCATTGCGTCGGGCTGGACGCCATCACCGGCCAGTTGGTCGGGGAAGGGCTGACGGTCAAGGCGCTGAACGTCGGTTCCATGGGCGGCCTCGCCGCCGCCCGGCGCGGCGAGTGCGACGTGGCGGCCATCCACCTGATGGATCCGAAGAGCGGTGAGTACAACCGCCCCTTCCTGACCCCGGCTTTGAGCCTTGTGCCCGGCTACAGCCGCCTTCAGGGCATCGTCTTCCGCAAGGGCGATGTTCGTTTCGAGGGCGGAACGGCCAGGGAGGCCGGTTTGGCGGCGGCGCAGGACCCCAATTGCATCCTGGTCAACCGCAACGCCGGCAGCGGCACACGCATCCTGACCGACCGGCTGCTCGGGGCCGCGCGCCCGACCGGCTACTGGTCGCAGGCCAAGTCGCACAACGCCGTGGCGGTGGCGGTGGCCCAGGGCCGCGCCGACTGGGGCGTCGCCATCGAAAGCGTCGCCACCCTCTACGGGCTGGGCTTCCTGCCCCTGCAGGCGGAGCATTACGACTTCGTGATCCCCAACGACCGCCGGGAGCGGCCGGCGGTCCAGCGCTTCCTGGCGGCGCTGGCCGATCCGGCGGTGCGGGAAAAGCTGACGGCGCTCGGCTTCACCGTTCCGGGAGCGGAATGAACTCCGTCTCGCCGGGAACGGCGTCGAACCGCCCGGCCTTCCATTCGGCCTTGGCCTGTTCGATGCGGTCCTGGCGGCTGGAGACGAAGTTCCACCAGATGTGGCGCGGGCCATCCATCACAGCGCCGCCCAGCAGGATCAGGCGGGCGGCGGTTTCGGCCTCCACCGTCACCGCGTCGCCGGGACGCAGCACCAGAAGCCGCCCGGACTCGAAGCGGTCGCCGTGGATCGTGACGGTGCCGTCGGCGATGTAGAGCGCCCGCTCCTCCGTCTCACGGTCGATGGGCAGGCGGGCGCCGGCGTCCAGCGAGGCATCGACGTACAGCGTGTCCCACAGCGTGTTCATGGGCGAACGTACACCGTACGCCTCGCCCGCGACGACGCGCAGCCGCTTGCCCTCGCCCTCCACCACCGGCAGTTCGTCGGCGCCGAGATGGACGAAGGCGGGGTCGGTTTCCTCATGGGTCTTCGGCAGGGCGACCCAGGACTGGATGCCCGACAGCAGCCGGTCGCGGCCGCGCTCGTCGGTGGCGGAGCGTTCGGAATGGGCGATGCCGCGCCCGGCGGTCATCCAGTTCACCGCCCCCGGACGGATCGGTAGCACGGTGCCCAGGCTGTCGCGGTGCAGGATCTCGCCGTCGAACAGGTAGGTGACGGTGGCCAGCCCGATGTGCGGGTGGGGGCGCACGTCGATGCCCGCCCCGGCTTTCAGGATGGCCGGCCCCATCTGGTCGAGGAAAACGAACGGCCCGACCATCCGCTTGCGGACGGAGGGCAGGGCGCGTCGCACCTCGAACCCGCCGATGTCGCTGGTGCGCGGAACGACCACCGTTTCCAGCCAGCCGTCCGGAGACTCGGTCGATGTTGGCGCCGTCGTCATGCGTGTCCTCCCGTTCCCGAAGCCTGTTCCCAATGGTGGGTGCCACCAACAGGTGGGGACCGGCGCCGCGAATGGGAGGGGGAAAGCGTTCAGTGCTTGGGGGTGCCGCAGCCACCGCTTCCGCAGCCGCAGCCGCCAGCCGGGGCGGTGACGTGGATGGCGCCGCGCGCCGTGGCCAGCAGCACGTCCAGCGGGATGCCGGTGGCCTTGGCGAGATCGTTCAGGCTGGCGCTGTCGGGCACGCCGACGCCGGGGTTGAAGACCGGATGGATCTGCGCCAGCCGGCCCACGGCGTCCGGATCGACGGCGTTCAGCGCGCCCAGGGTGGTGTCGCCTGTCAGGGTGTTGGCGATCAGGATGTCGGCCATGGCGTGTCCGAAGCGGGAGGAAAGGGAAATCGGCGGAAGCCGACGGTGCCGCCCGACCAAAGAGCCTTCCTTGACGCCTGTCAAGACGGCGGCGACAGGAGAGGCGGGAGGAAACAGAGGCCTGAAACGCCGAAGGGCCCACGCGGTGATGCGCAGGCCCTTCAGGTGTTTGGTGGAGCCAAGGAGGATCGAACTCCTGACCTCTACAATGCCATTGTAGCGCTCTCCCAGCTGAGCTATGGCCCCGAAACTCTGGGCGGCGAGCCTTGCGGCCTGCCTCGGTGGAGCGGGATATTGGTCAGGACGAGGGGCCGATGCAAGAGAAAAATTCAGCCCCGTCCACCTTTTTTCCGCTCACCCGGAAGAGCGCCGGTCAGCGCTCCTCCTCGTCCTCGCCTTCGACGTCGACGACCTCGTCCATGTCGTCCTCACCCAGTTCCGAGGTGTCCTCGATCAGGACATCGTCCTCGTCCTCGGGCGTCTCGTCGGTTTCCTCGATGTCGTCGACGGTCACATCGTCCTCGACTTCGTCGAGTTCCGTCGACTCTTCTTCCTCGGTCTCGGTTTCCTCGTCCTCCGAGGAGACCACCGGGGCCTTCTTGACATCGTCGACCGGCGCCGGGCGCGCCTTGCGGGACTTCAGCAACGCCTCGGGATCGAACTGCGCTCCGCAGCTCGGGCACACCGGCGGGTCCTTGCGCAGATCGTAATAGCGCGCGCCACAGCTCGGGCAGATGCGCTTGACGCCCCATTCGGGTTTGGCCACGCCTCGTCCTCCGTCACGTTCCTAGGGAATGCCCAATTCGGGAATTGCAAGCCGCGCCCTTTGCCACGCCAGCGGGCGCTTGTCAAAAAAAAGTTCGCTGAATGCCGCCGTCGACGTGGCAGGTCCGGCGGCCGGTGCCAAACTTCACCCTGCGGTGGTCCTTCGGGCCGCCCACAAGGATACCATGATAATGGGGGAGGAAGCCGATGCCGATCCTGCTGTCCCGCCGCTGGCGGGCGTTGCTGTCCGCCGGCCTGCTGGCGGCGCTGCCGCTGGAGGCCTTGGCCCAGACGGCGCCGTCCACGACTCCTTCCGCCGCGGGTGACGTGGCGCCGGAGCGCGCGACCGGACGCGGCAGCCGCAGCCTCGACACCGCCACGCGGTACATGGTGGCCGCCGCGAATCCGCTGGCGGCGGAGGCCGGGCGCGAGATCCTGCGGGCGGGCGGCAGCGCGGTTGACGCGGCCATCGCCGTGCAGCTCGTCCTCAATCTGGTGGAGCCGCAAAGCTCCGGCGTCGGGGGCGGCGCCTTCCTGGTCCATTACGATGCCGCAACGAAGGTGGTGACCTCCCTCGACGGGCGCGAGACGGCGCCGGCCGCGGCGACTCCGGAGCGTTTCCTGGGGGCGGATGGCAAGCCGATGCCCTTCTACGACGCGGTGGTCGGCGGCCGGTCGGTCGGGGTGCCGGGCACGGTGATGCTGCTGGAGCACGCCCACCGCACGCACGGCAAACTGCCCTGGCCCCGGCTGTTCGAACGCGCCATCGCGCTGGCCGAGACCGGCTTCACGGTCAGCCCGCGGCTGAACGGCCAGCTGGCGATGGAAAAGCACCTGCCGGCCAACCCCACGGCGCGCGCCTATTTCTACCAGCCGGACGGCACGCCCTGGCCGGTCGGCCATGTCTTGAAGAACCCGGAGTTCGCGGCAACCCTGCGCGCCATTGCGGAGAAAGGCTCCGCCGCCTTCTACGAGGGGCCGATCGCCACCGACCTCGTCAAGGCGGTGACCGGCCATCCCACCAATCCCGGCGACATGACCGAGGCCGATCTGAAGGCCTACCGGGTGAAGGAGCGGGAACCGGTCTGCGGCCCCTACCGCGTCTACACCCTGTGCGGCATGGGGCCGCCCAGTTCCGGTGGGATCGCGGTGCTGCAGATGCTGGCCTTCCTGGAGGGCCGTGACATGGCCGCCACCCGCGGCGATCCGGCGCTGGCGGCGCACTGGATGTCGGAGGCCGGGCGACTCGCCTTCGCCGACCGCGGGCTCTATCTGGCCGACCCCGATTTCGTGTCGGTGCCGGTGAAGGGGCTGCTCGACCGCGGCTATCTGGCGAGCCGCGCCGCCCTGGTCGGCGAGCGGTCGATGGGCAAGGCGCAGGCGGGCGAGCCGCCCTTCCGGGAAGGCCGCGCCTGGGGCTTCGCCGAGGCCGAGGAGCATGGCACCAGCCACATCTCCGTGGTGGACGAGGCGGGCAACGCCGTCGCCATGACCACCACCATCGAGGACGGCTTCGGCTCCCGTCTGATGGTGCGCGGCTTCCTGTTGAACAACGAGCTGACCGACTTCGCCTTCACCCCGACGGAGGACGGCAAGCCGGTCGCCAACCGGGTGGAGCCGGGCAAGCGCCCGCGCAGCTCGATGGCGCCGACCCTGGTCTTCCGCGACGGCGCCCTGGTGGCCTCGGTGGGGTCGCCGGGCGGAAGCAACATCATCAACTACGTGGGCAAGACGCTGGTCGCGCTGCTGGACTGGAATCTCGACCCGCAGGCGGCGGTGGACACCCCCAACTTCGGCAGCCGCAACGGCCCGACCGAGCTGGAGCAGGGCACCGAGGCGGAAGGCTGGATAGGGGCGTTGGAGGCGCGGGGGCACACGGTCAAGGCGATGGAGCTGACCTCCGGCACCCAGGCGATCGTGGTGACCGGCCAGGGGCTGTCCGGCGGCGCCGACACCCGGCGCGAGGGGGTGGCGGACGGCGACTGATCGCGGGAGCGGTCAGGGGCACGTTCGAACGGTTCGGTCGCGGCTTTGGCGGACAAGATCGACACGGATTTCACGGATCAGGGCACGGGTTTCACGGATCTTTGCCGATCACGGGACGCTGCGCTGCGCCCAGCCACCCGGTTCCGGAAAATCCGCTTTCAATCCGTGAAATCCGTGTCGATTCTTGCCCGCATTGCCTGCGCGCGGCTTTCAGCCAATCACCCTTTGGGAGCCGCGCATCGCTCGCATCGCCCTTCCCGCTGTGCTAGGTACTCCGCCCTGGTCACATTCTTGTCTGGGGAGCCCTCCCATGCTGCAGGCGAAGCCGCTTCGCTCATCCTCCACCGGCGCGCTGGCCGGCACCATCCGCGTGCCGGGCGACAAGTCGATCTCGCACCGGTCGCTGATGCTGGGTGCCGTTGCGGTGGGCGAAACCGTCATCCACGGCTTGCTGGAAGGGGAGGACGTGCTGAACACCGCCGCCGCCATGCGCTTGCTGGGCGCCCAGGCGGAGCGCGGCGGGGACGGGGTGTGGCGCGTGCGCGGCGTCGGTCTGGGCGGTCTGGGCGAGCCGGCGCAGGTGCTCGACATGGGCAACAGCGGCACGGCGGCGCGCCTGCTGATGGGCCTCGTCGCGTCGCACCCGATCACCTGTGTCTTCACCGGCGACGCCTCGCTGAACAAGCGCCCGATGGCCCGTGTGACCGGCCCGCTGGAGCAGATGGGGGCGCGCTTCGTCGGGCGGTCCGGCGGACGGCTGCCGCTGACCGTGGTCGGCAGCGACCGCACCGTTCCGATCACCTATCGCCTGCCGGTGGCCTCCGCCCAGGTGAAGTCGGCGATCATCCTCTGCGGCCTGAACACCGCCGGCACCACCACCGTGATCGAGGCGGAGCCGACCCGCGACCACACCGAGCTGATGCTGCGCCATTTCGGCGCCACCGTGACGACCGAGCGGATGGAGGACGGTGCGCTCGCCGTGTCCGTCGTCGGCCAGCCGGAGCTGACCGGGCGCACCATCGTCGTGCCCGCCGACCCCAGCTCCGCCGCCTTCCCGGCGGTCGCGGCGCTGCTGCGCCCCGGCTCGGAGCTGCTGCTCCCCGGCGTCGGCATGAATCCGCGCCGCACCGGCCTCTACGACACGCTGGTCGAGATGGGCGCGAACATCGCCTTCGAGAACCGCCGCGACGAGGCGGGCGAGCCGGTGGCCGACCTCCGTGTGAAGCACGGCCCGCTGAAGGGCATCGTCGTCCCGGCGGATCGCGCCCCCAGCATGATCGACGAGTACCCGATCCTTGCCGCCGCCGCCGCCTGCGCGGAGGGCACCACCGTCATGCTCGGCCTGAAGGAGCTGCGCGTGAAGGAGAGCGACCGCCTCGCCATGGTCGCCGACGGGCTGACCAAGTGCGGCGTGAAGGTCGAGGTCGGGGCGGACGACAGCCTGACCGTCTACGGCACCGGCAAGCCGCCGCAGGGCGGCGCCACCGTCGCCACCGCCATGGACCACCGTATCGCCATGAGCTTCCTGGTGCTGGGCATGGCCACGGCCGAGCCGGTGCAGGTGGACGACGGCGCCTTCATCGACACCAGCTTCCCCGGCTTCGTCGCCCTGATGAACGGCGTCGGCGCCAAGATCGCGGGGGCATGAGGGCGATGGGTCTGGTCATCGCCATCGACGGCCCGGCGGCGGCGGGCAAGGGCACGCTGTCCAAGCGGATCGCCCAGGCCTACGGCTTCGCGCATCTCGACACCGGGGCGCTCTACCGCGCGGTCGGCGTCAGCGTCCTGCGCGCGGGCGGCGACCCGGCGGACGCGGCGGCGGCGGCCCAGGCCGCCCGCGCGTTGCGGCCGGAGGACGGCATCCTGAACGACCCGGCTCTGCGCAACGACGAGGCCGCGCAGGCGGCCTCCAAGGTCGCCGTGGTGCCGGCGGTGCGGGCCGCCCTGCTCGATTTCCAGCGGCGCTTCGCCGCGGCCCCGCCCGGCGGCGCGCCGGGGGCGGTGCTGGACGGGCGGGACGTCGGAACGGTCGTATGCCCGAACGCCGATGCCAAGCTGTTCGTTACCGCTTCGGTGGAGGTGCGGGCCGAACGGCGACTCAAGGAGTTGCGGGAACGCGGGATTCCGGCTATACCGTCCGACGTCCTGGAGGACATGAAGGCCCGTGACGCGCGCGACAGCCAGAGGACGGTAGCACCGCTCCTGCCGGCTGCCGACGCTTTTGTGCTTGATACCTCCGCCCTCGACGCCGACCAGGCGTTCGCAGCGGCGACCGCCTTTATCGGAACGAAAACCGGTTTCGGCCCCAAGGTCTGAGCATCAGGGTCCGGGCGCTTCGGCCCTCCAAAGGAACATATGTCAACCAAGTCGCCGGGCGTGGTGCCCGGCGCGGTGGTCCCATCGGGGGCCGGCCCGTTTTGCCGCGGGACGGACCATGGCGGGATCGCTTTCGGCCAACCTTAGGAGTTTCAATGGCACAAGCTATGGCCCGGACCGGCGAGAAGGAAAGCTTTGCGGCTCTGCTCGAGGAGTCGCTCGGCACGGCCGAGTCCCTCGAAGGCTCGGTCGTCAAGGGGCGCGTCGTCTCCGTCGAGAACGACATGGTCACCATCGACGTCGGCCTGAAGTCGGAAGGCCGCGTCGCGCTGAAGGAATTCGCCGTTGCCGGCCAGCCGCCCGAGATGAAGGCGGGCGACACGGTCGAGGTGTATCTGGAGCGCATGGAAGACAAGAACGGCGAAGCCGTTCTGTCGCGTGAGAAGGCCAAGCGCGAAGAGGCCTGGGCGCTGCTGGAGAAGTCCTTCCAGGACCAGACCCGCGTCACCGGCGTCATCTTCGGCCGCGTCAAGGGCGGCTTCACCGTCGACCTGTCGGGCGCCGTGGCGTTCCTGCCGGGTTCGCAGGTGGACATCCGTCCGGTCCGCGACATCTCCCCGCTGCTGGGCACCCCGCAGCCGTTCCAGATCCTGAAGATGGACCGCTCGCGCGGCAACATCGTCGTGTCGCGTCGCGCCGTTCTCGAAGAGAGCCGCGCCGAGGCCCGTTCGGAGCTGGTGGCCAACCTCAAGGAAGGCCAGGTTCTGCAGGGTGTGGTCAAGAACATCACCGACTACGGCGCGTTCGTGGATCTGGGTGGCGTCGATGGCCTGCTGCACGTCACCGACATCGCGTGGCGCCGCATCAACCACCCGTCCGAGGCCCTGCAGATCGGCCAGACCGTCACGGTCCAGGTCATCCGCTTCAACCCGGAGACCCAGCGCATCAGCCTCGGCATGAAGCAGCTCGAGGCCGATCCGTGGGAAGGCGTGGAAGCCAAGTACCCGGTCAGCTCGCGGTTCAAGGGCCGCGTCACCAACATCACCGACTACGGCGCCTTCGTGGAGCTGGAGCCGGGGATCGAGGGCCTGGTGCACGTCTCGGAGATGTCCTGGACGAAGAAGAACGTCCATCCGGGCAAGATCGTGTCGACTTCGCAGGAAGTCGAGGTCATGGTCCTGGACGTCGATCCGCAGAAGCGCCGCATCAGCCTGGGCCTCAAGCAGTGCCTGGACAACCCGTGGGAGACCTTCCTCGACAAGTTCGGCCCGGGCACGGAGCTGGAAGGCGAGGTCAAGAACATCACCGAGTTCGGTCTGTTCGTCGGTCTGCCGGGCGACATCGACGGCATGGTCCACATGTCCGACCTCGACTGGAACAAGTCGGGTGAGGAGGCCATCGCCGAGTACAAGAAGGGCGACCGCGTCAAGGTCAAGGTCCTGGACGTCGACGTCGAGAAGGAGCGCATCTCCCTCGGCATCAAGCAGCTCGCGAACGATCCGTTCGAGGCTGCCACGGCCGGCCTGAAGAAGAACGAGGTCGTCACCTGCACCGTCACCCAGGTCACCGACGGTGGCATCGAGGTCACGGTCGGCGAGGGCTACACCGGCTTCATCCGCAAGTCGGACCTGTCCCGCGACCGTTCGGAGCAGCGTCCGGACCGCTTCGCCGTCGGCGAGAAGGTCGACGCGAAGGTCACCCAGATCGACCGCGGCTCCCGCCGCATCTCGCTGTCCATCAAGGCCCGCGAGATGGAGGAGGAGAAGCAGGCGATGGCCGAGTACGGTTCGTCCGACTCGGGCGCCTCGCTGGGCGACATCCTGGGTGCGGCTCTGAAGCGCAAGCAGCAGACCGGCGAAGAGTAAGGTCCTTCCCATCTCCCTCCCTCGCGTCAGCGGGGAGGGTCGGGGAGGGAGCCCGCCTCTCGCACTTGGTTACGAAAAAGCCGCCGCGGTCACCCCGCGGCGGCTTTTTCCTTTTACAGCGCATCAGCCTCTCACCCCTCCTCGTCCTCCTTGATGAGGTCGCGGTAGGCGTGCCAACTCGCGTGGCCGACCAGGGGCAGGGCGACGATCAGCCCGAGGAAGCCGGTCAGCAGCCCGGCGCCGGTCACCAGCACGATTAGACCGGCCCACAGCGCCAGGACCCGCGGGTTGCGCAGCACCGCCATCGCCGAGGCCAGCGCCGCGGCGAAGACGTCCACCGGGCGGTCCATCATCATCGGCAGGGCGGTGACGTTGGTGATGAAGGCGAAGGCGGCGAAGGCGAAGCCCAGCGCCGTGATGAAGACGGTGAAGACCAGACCGTCCAGGCTGAACATCTGCGCCACGAAATGGTCGAGCGCGATGGCCTCGTGCGGGAAGAACAGGGCGAAGGCCACCACGTTCATCCGCGCCCAGATCATGACATAGAGCATCAGGATCAGGCCGGCGGTCAGGATGTGGTAAGGGTTGGCCCGCCACGCCGTCAGCGCCCGCCACAGGCTGGGCCGGCGCCCCTCCTCGACGTCCTTGGATATCCGGTAGAGGCCGAGCGCCAGGAGCGGGGCGATCAGCAGGAAGGCGCCGATCATCGGCGCGATCAGATAGGCCATCCCAGCCAGGACCAACCCGCCGGTCAGCGCGAAGCCGATGGCGACGAAGAGGGCGCCGTAGGCGAGGCTGACCCAGCCCGACGCCCGCAGGTCCATCCAGCCCGCCCGCAGCCAACCCAGGGCCTGGGCGGCGGTGACGGTGCGGACGCGGTCGGCGTAGGGCAGGCCGGCCAGCGGGTCGGCGGGGCCGGTGTGATGGGCGTGCGTCATGGCGAACCTCCAACCGCGTCCCTTCGACCGCATCCGGCGACCGGGACCGTTCCAACCATGTCATCGGAAATGGTGAGTTCAAAGGCAATCCGTAAGACAGATTAATTACATTTCGGACCTTTTTCCCGGAGGCCGTCGGGCAAGCCGGAGCGTTGCCGGGAAAAGGGTTCCGCCAGAAAGGCTTAGCTTGACGGTCACCGGACCCGGTGGCACGCTTGCGCGCAGGTCAAGGAGCGCGGTCCAAGGGCGCTCGAACCGGGGGAAACGGAATCGCCATGACCAAATCAGAGCTGATTCAACGGCTCGCGGAGCGCAATCCGCACCTGTACCAGCGCGACATCGAAAAGATCGTCGGCACTATCTTCGACGAGATCTCCGAGGCGCTCGCCCGCGGCGACCGGGTGGAGTTGCGCGGGTTCGGCGCCTTCTCCGTCAAGCGTCGCGACGCCCGCACCGGCCGAAACCCGCGCACGGGCGAAGCCGTCGAGGTGGGCGAGAAGGCGATCCCCTTCTTCAAGACCGGAAAACAGTTGCGCGAGCGCTTGAACACCGACGAATGATGTCCGTTCATTGACAGCCCGTCACTGAGTCGTCGGAGCGGACCCGGCGCTGCCCCGGCCCCCGATCATGGATACGAGGACCACACCCGTGCGTTTCATCGCCCTCATCATCGCCGTTCCCATCGCGCTGGCCGCGGTGCTGTTCGCCATTTCCAACCGTGGCTTGGTCACGCTGTCGCTCTGGCCGCTGCCCTTCACGCTGGAGGTTCCGGTCTATCTCGCCACGCTGGTGGCGCTGGTGATCGGCTTCCTGGCCGGCGGAGTCGTCGCCTGGAACGCCCAGCGCCGCTACCGCCGCCGCGCCCGCCGCTCCTCGGACCGCGTCTCCTATCTGGAGCGCGAGCTGAAGGAGACGCAGGCCCGCGCCGCCGCCGCGGAGAAGCGTCTGGCCGAGATGAACCGTCCGCTGTCCGGCACCGCCGGCCTGCCCGCGGTGACCGGGTCCGGCGCCGCCCCTGTCTCTTATACACATCTCCGAGCCCACGAGACTATAAC
>NZ_JAUQTX010000108.1:0-20291 GCF_059803775.1 Azospirillum sp. UFLA03-27
GCGTATAATCGTCGGCAGCGTCAGATGTGTATAAGAGACAGGTTCAAGGAAGGGGTGGCCGACGCGGTCGAAGGGGGCGGCATCATACGGAAGGTCCACCCTGCGGGATAGATGCGGCAGCGTCTTGCCGTCCGCTCAGGGTTCGTGTATTCCACTGCGCGACGTCGGGGCGTAGCGCAGTCTGGTCAGCGCGCCAGTTTTGGGTACTGGAGGCCCCCGGTTCGAATCCGGGCGCCCCGACCAACGAAATTCGAACGATGCACCACGCACGTATCAGAGGAGATGCCGCGTCATGAAGGTCCGGATCTACCAGCCGAGCAAAGCGGCCACTCAGTCCGGGCGTGCCAAGACGCATCGTTGGTTGCTCGAATACGAGATCGAAACCCCGCGCCGTCCGGAGCCGCTGATGGGCTGGATCAGCTCCGGCGACACGCTGAACCAAGTGCGCATCGGTTTCGAGACGTCGGAGGAGGCGGTCGCCTTCGCCCAGCGCAAGGGCTGGGACTATACGGTCCAGGATGCGCCGGTGCGCCGCGTCCGTCCGCGCAACTACGCCGACAACTTCCGTATGGACCGTCCGCGATTCTGATCCGGACCGGGGCCCCATAGCTCAGTTGGATAGAGCAATCGCCTTCTAAGCGATAGGTCGCAGGTTCGAATCCTGCTGGGGTCGCCACCTTTCTCCGCAGCACCATTCCTCCATCACCATCGTGGGCCGTCCGCTGGTCATCATCAGCGGACCCTCTGTCGATTCCTAAAAACGGTCAACATAGTTATCCCCATATCCCCATTGCCGTAGGCCAAGGCGATGCGAAGCCTATGGTTTGCGGTGTAACGCTGACGATGTGCAGTGTATCCAATGATTTCGCTTCGTGATGACCGGGCCCAATTTGGGGGCATAGGGGCAAGTTGACGCCACTCCAATAGGCTTGAAGACTCATCCACAAAGTTATCCACAGAAAATGGGGATAACTCGAAAGCGCCTGCGTGAGCAGAGGCTAAGGCGTTCTCATGCGCCACCGCCGTAACCATCTACCGCACGGAACGGTCTCCGTGCCGGTGGCGTTTTACGGGGCGCTTGATCAATCCCACGCCGTTCGGCGTCAGTACGAGGTGATGTCTTGGTGGGTTGGGTCGTCAGAACGCTTCTGCTGTGCTTCGTGGTCGGGTTGGTTCTGTCCTTTCTGGACATCAATCCGGCCAGCATCCTGACCAACAGTTGGGCCACCATCCAGGACATCGCCCACCTTGCCGCGGACATGTTCCATTGGGCGCTGCCCTATATCCTGATCGGAGCGGTGATCGTCGTTCCGCTGTCCGTCATCGGAGCGGTCATGCGCTGGACCCGCACGCGGCACCGCCCGTAACGCAATCCCAATCTCCATCACCCGCAAAAGAAAAAACCGGAGATCCAGTGGATCTCCGGTTAAGTGAATACAGGGAGGGTTAGAGACAAGGACTGTTTAACTGTTCGGGAGATCCGCTTCGTTGATCTGCATCAATCTGCGATAATTTTATCGATACGCTGCAACCGGACCGGCTTTGACTTTGGACAAAAAAAATAGCCGAGGGTTCCATTGGAACCCCCGGCATAGGCGAATACAGGGAGGGTTAGAGACAAGAGCTTTCTACCTCTTCCCGCCCCGGGCTACGTTGACATAGATCAAACACTTTTCGCATTGCAGCGAAGGTTTAGCGTCTTACTTATGCGTGTGTCCGTAGAGAACCGAAGGATCGGTTTCAACGTTCTGAATGATAGCGAGCTTCCCATCACGCAGCGCGCGGTAGAAGCAGCTGCGCCGTCCGGTGTGGCAGGCCACGCCGTCCTGTTCCACGATCACCAGCAGGGTGTCGCCGTCGCAATCGACGCGGAAGTCCTTCAGCCGCTGCATCTGGCCGGAGGTTTCGCCCTTGCGCCACAGCCCCTTGCGGGATCGCGACCAATAGCAGACGCGCCCTGTGCGCAGCGTTTCCAGAACGGCGTCGCGGTTCATCCAGGCCATCATCAGGATCTCGCCGGTTCCCTCGGCCTGGGCGATGGCGGGAACCAGCCCGTCGGCGTTGAAGGCGATGGCGGCGATCACGTCATCGAACGAGGGCTCGATTGAGGCCCCGGGCGCGGTGGCGTCCGTCATGATGTTCAATCCTTGTGTGTGTGCTCGTCGGGACCCGCCCTTTACAGGGCGGCCCTCAGGCGGGCGAAGGCGCCGTCCAGGTCGCGGATGAGATCGTCCACATCCTCCAGCCCGGCGTGCAGGCGCAGCATGGTGCCGGGATCGGTCCAGCGGGTTGCCGTGCGGATGGCGGCTGGGCGCGCCGGCAGGATCAGGCTTTCGAACCCGCCCCAGCTGTAACCCAGCCCGAACAGTTCCAGGGAGTTCAGCATCGCCGACAGGGCCGGCTTCGGCACCGCGCTCATGACGATGGAAAACAGGCCGGAGGAGCGTCCGATGTCGCGCTTCCACAGCTCATGGCCCGGGCATTCGGGGAAGGCCGGATGCAGGATGCGCGTGACCTCGGGCTGCTTCGACAGCCACTCGGCCAGGGCGAGCGCGCTTGCCTCGTGCTGCTTCAGACGGACGGACAGGGTGCGCAGGCCGCGCAGCCCCAGATAGATGTCGTCCGGTCCGGCGCAGGTTCCCGTCCGCGTGGCGGCCTTCTTCACGGCCAGCCATTGCGCCTCGTTGGCGCAGGAGATCACGCCCAGCATCGCGTCGGCGTGGCCGACGATGTATTTGGTGGCCGAGTGGATCGACACGTCCACCCCGTGCCGCAGCGGCTGGAAGAAGAGGGGGGTGGCCCAGGTGTTGTCGATCATCACCGTGGCGCCCACCGTCTTGGCCGCGGCGGCGATGGCGGGGACGTCCTGCACCTCGAAGGTCAGCGAACCCGGCGATTCGAGGAACACCACGCTGGTGTTCGGCTTCAGCAACCTGGTGATGCCGGTGCCGATGGTGGGATCGAAATACTCGACCTCCACGCCGTAGGGGACGAGCGTGTCGTTGGCGAATCGGCGGGTCGGACCGTAGGCGCTGTCGGTGATCAGCACATGGTCGCCCGTCCTTGTGAAGGCGAAAAGCGCCGTGGCGATGGCGTTCAGGCCCGACCCGGTGTTGACGGAGCGGTAGGCTCCCTCAAGCTCGGCGATCGCCTGCTCGAAGGCCAGTGTGGTCGGAGTCCCGATGCGCCCATAGTTGATGCGGTCGAAAGGAGCTTGGTCGCCCGCTTCCAGATCCTCCAGCGTCGGGAACAGCACCGTCGAGCAATGGTAGACCGGCGGATTCACGATTCCGTGATTCTCGCGCGGGCTGCGCCCGGCGTGCCCGAGGATCGTATCTTTTCGTGCGTCTTTCATGGGGCTTCCCGCAACAACAGTGACGGAGGCCGCATCCCGACTTTCCAAGATGGACCCGACCGTCAGAGATTCTTTTCCCTAAGCCTCTGTAAGGGATAACCAAGCCAAATGCACGGCTTAAGGATGATTCGACAAGCCGGATGCGGTTGGTGCACTCTTGTCACACGCGCGTGTCCGCCATGCGGGCCGCGCAATGCATGAACCTAAGCGTAAAAACGCAAGAACAGGGTGGAGCTTAATATGAAATCGGGAATCCTCGCCGCTGCTGCCGCGGCCGTGGTGTTCGGCGCCGTGACCGGCGCTCAGGCCGGTCCAACGCTGGACGCCGTCAAGGGCCGCGGCTTCGTCCAGTGCGGCGTGAACGCCGGCCTTCCGGGCTTCGGCAACCCCGACAGCTCGGGCAACTGGACCGGTCTCGATGTCGATTACTGCCGCGCGGTCGCGGTTGCGCTGTTCAACGACCCCAACAAGGTCAAGTTCACCCCGCTGTCGGCCCAGCAGCGCTTCCCCGCCATCCAGTCGGGCGAGGTCGATCTGCTGTCGCGCAACACCACCGTCACGCTGACCCGCGACACCTCGGTTGGCCTGAACTTCGCCCCGGTCACCTATTATGACGGCCAGGGCTTCATGGTGAACAAGAAGCTCGGCGTGAAGAGCGCCAAGGAGCTGAACGGCGCCACTGTCTGCGTCCAGGCCGGCACCACGACCGAACTGAATCTCGCGGACTATTTCCGCACCAACAACATGTCCTACAACCCGGTCGTCATCGAGTCGAACGACGAGGTGAACGCCGCCTACTTCGCCGGCCGCTGCGACGTGCTGACGACCGACGCGTCCGGCCTGGCCGGGACCCGCGCCGGCGTGGCCCCGGTTCCGGACGACCACATCATTCTCCCGGAGATCATCTCCAAAGAGCCGCTGGCCCCCGCCGTCCGTCACGGTGACGACCAGTGGTTCGATGTGGTGAAGTGGACCGTCTATGCCACCATCCAGGCCGAAGAGATGGGCATCACCTCGAAGAACGTCGACGAGTTCGTGAACAGCAAGAACCCGGAGATCCAGCGCATCCTCGGCACCTCGCCGGGCATGGGCAAGGCGCTGGGCCTGGACGAGAAATGGGCCTACAACGTGATCAAGACCATGGGCAACTATGGTGAGATCTTCGAGCGCAACGTCGGCATGAAGACCCCGCTGAAGCTGGAGCGCGGCCTGAACGCGCTGTGGACCAATGGTGGTCTGCAGTACGCGATGCCGATCCGCTGAGGACGGAAAGGGGGACCGCGGACCACAGGGAGGCCCGCGGTCCTTCCTTTTTTGACGACGGGCGGGGCGGCCGCAGGGCGACAAGAATCAATGCCCGTGCCGCAGGCCCGTTTGGGAGACGATATACGTGGCGCAAGTTGCGGCGGACGTTCGGGAGGCGGCCGGCGCCCTTATGCCATGCTGGTGAGGGGAGAGAACCGTGGCCAGCAAGACCCGGGACACCGCGCGCCCAAGCGCGCCTGGCGGTGTTTCATTTTCCCTCAGCGACCCGACGGTCCGTGCCGTGTTCTACCAGGTTCTGGTGGTCGGCATCGTCATCGCGGTC
The DNA here is from genome assembly GCF_059803775.1 of Azospirillum sp. UFLA03-27. Taxonomy (NCBI): domain Bacteria; kingdom Pseudomonadati; phylum Pseudomonadota; class Alphaproteobacteria; order Rhodospirillales; family Azospirillaceae; genus Azospirillum; species Azospirillum sp. UFLA03-27. Next base: position 4,944 of record NZ_JAUQTX010000108.1, read on the forward strand.
GGCTGGTTCCTTATCCACAACACGCTCGACAACCTGTCGAAGCGGTCCATCGCGACAGGATTCGGATTCCTGGAGCGTGAGGCCTCCTTCGGCATCGGTGAGAGCCTGATCGACTATCATCCGCGGGACAGCTACGGCCGGGCCTTCCTGGTCGGCGTGCTGAACACGCTGAAGGTGTCGATCATCGGCGTCGTCCTGGCGACCGTGCTGGGCACGCTGATCGGCGTCGCCCGCCTGTCCAGCAACTGGCTGATCGCCAAGCTGGCCTCCACCTACGTGGAGATTGTCCGCAACATCCCGCCGCTGCTCCAGCTCTTCTTCTGGTACGCGCTGGTCTCGGAAAGCATGCCGCCGGTGCGGCAGGCGCTGAACCCGATCCCCGGCGTGTTCCTGTCGCAGCGCGGCCTGTTCGTTCCGGTGCCCTCCGCCGACCCGGTGTGGGGCACGATGGGCTTCGCGCTCGCCATAGCGGTGATCGGCGTGATCTTCCTGCGGCGCTGGGCCAAGGCCCGGCAGGAGCGGACGGGCCAGCCCTTCCCGATCGGAACGGCAAGTCTGGGTCTGCTGATCGGCCTGCCGCTGATCGCCTATGTTGCCGGCGGCGCGCCGACGGCGCTGGACGTTCCGAAGCTGCAGGGCTTCAACTTCGTCGGCGGCGTGGTCCTCACTCCGGAGTTCTTCGCGATCCTGGTCGGGCTGGTCGTCTACACCGCCGCCTTCATCGCTGAGGTGGTGCGCAGCGGCATCCTCGCGGTCAACTGGGGCCAGACGGAAGCCGCAAGGGCGCTCGGCATCGACAGCGGCAAGACGCTGCGGCTCGTCGTCCTGCCGCAGGCGCTGCGGGTGATCGTGCCGCCGCTGACCAGCCAGTATCTGAACCTGACCAAGAACAGCTCCCTGGCGCTCGCCATCGGCTACCCGGATCTGGTGTCGATCGCCAACACGACGCTGAACCAGACCGGTCAGGCGATCGAGGGCGTGGCGATGATCATGGGCACCTATCTGGTCATCAGCCTGGGCATCTCGATTTTCATGAACTGGTACAACAAGCGCATCGCGCTGGTGGAGCGCTGACGGCCATGGCAAACAACGTTCATACCGGCAACGTCCATACCGGCAATGTCCCTACCGGAAGCATCCCCGACGAGCGTCCGCCGTCCAACACCGTCGGCCCCGTGGCGTGGCTGCGCAACAACCTGTTCAACACCTGGTACAACGCGCTCCTGACCATCCTGATCGCCTGGCTGCTGTTCAAGGCGATCCCGCCGCTTCTCGACTGGCTGATCTTCAGCGCCAACAGCTTCGGCACGCCGCCCCAGGTGTGTCGGCAGGAGGGCGGCGCCTGCTGGACCTTCGTCAGCGAGAAGCTGCGCTTCGTCATGTTCGGCACCTTCCCGTACGACGAGCAGTGGCGGCCGCTGATCACCATCGTGATCATCATCGCGCTGGTGCTGGCGAGCTGCGACCGCCGTTTCTGGAAGCCCTGGCTGGCCCTCGTCTGGATCGCCGGCCTGACCGCGGTGGGCGTGCTGATGTGGGGCGGCGTGCTGGGCCTGACCTATGTCGAGAACACGCTGTGGGGCGGCCTGCCGCTGACGCTGATGCTCTCGGTGGTCGGCCTGTCCGTGGCCTTCCCGGCGTCGGTCCTGCTGGCGCTCGGCCGGCGATCGCAGCTTCCGGCCATCCGCGTGATCTCGGTGACCTACATCGAGCTGATCCGAGGCGTGCCGCTGATCAGCCTGCTGTTCATGGCGTCGGTGATGTTCCCGCTGTTCCTGCCGACCGGCGTGAACTTCGACAAGCTGCTGCGCGCCCAGATCGCCTTCATCATGTTCGCCGCCGCCTATATGGCGGAAGCGATCCGCGGCGGTCTCCAGGCCATTCCGAAGGGCCAGTACGAGGCAGCGGACGCGCTCGGCCTGAACTACTGGCAGGCGATGGGCAAGATCATCCTGCCGCAGGCGCTCGCCATCTCCATCCCGCCGCTGGTGAACACCTTCATCAGCTTCTTCAAGGACACGTCGCTGGTCATCATCATCGGCCTCTACGACCTGCTGGGCACGGCCAAGGCGGCGCTCTCCGACCCGGCATGGCGCGGTTTCTACCGCGAGGCCTACCTGTTCATCGGCGTGATCTACTGGGTGTTCTGCTACTCGATGTCCAAATACAGCCAAAAGCTCGAACGCGACCTGCGTCGCGGCCACCGTCGCTGAGGGAAAGGGAGAAGAGATGACCATGGCCCAAACCGCCGGCGCCGCGCGCAGCTTCCCGCAGGGGGAGCCGATCATCCAGTGCCAGGGCGTGCACAAGTGGTACGGCGAGTTCCACGTCCTGAAGGACATCGACCTGTCGGTCGCCAAGGGGGAGCGGATCGTGATCTGCGGCCCCTCGGGCTCCGGCAAGTCGACCATGATCCGCTGCCTGAACCGGCTTGAGGAGCACCAGAAGGGCTCCATCGTCGTCGACGGCATCGAGCTGACCGGCAATCTGAAGAACATCGAGCTGGTCCGCCGCGAAGTCGGCATGGTGTTCCAGCACTTCAACCTGTTCCCGCACCTGACCGTGCTGGAGAATTGCACACTCGCCCCGATCTGGGTCCGCAAGAAGCCGAAGGCCGAGGCGGAGGAGATGGCGATGCGCTACCTGAAGCGGGTGCGCATCGCGGAGCAGGCGCACAAGTACCCCGGCCAACTCTCCGGCGGGCAGCAGCAGCGCGTGGCGATCGCCCGCTCGCTGTGCATGAGCCCGAAGGTCATGCTGTTCGACGAGCCGACCTCCGCGCTGGACCCCGAGATGGTCAAGGAGGTGCTGGACGTCATGATCGGGCTGGCCGAGGACGGCATGACCATGCTCTGCGTCACGCACGAGATGGGTTTCGCCAAGTCGGTCGCCGACCGCGTCATCTTCATGGACCGCGGCGAGATCGTCGAGCAGAACACGCCCAATGAGTTCTTCAACCACCCGCAGTCGGACCGGACGAAGCTGTTCCTCAGCCAGATCCTGAACCACTGATGCTCATAACCGCGCCGGAACGGCTTGTTCCGGCGCGGTAAACCAGCGCAACCCGCAAGGAACGCTGGCGGGTTGCGCTGGTTTCGGGTTGAATGCAGTCCGTTCGTGCTGTTTGCCGCTATGCACAACGGAGCCTGCCTGATGGAGCTGCTGAGTCCCCGTCCCGGAATTGGCCAGATCAAGCCCTACCGTCCCGCCCGACCACCGGAGGACGGCGCCGCCTGGGTCGATCTGTCGCTGACGGTCAATCCGCTGGGACCCGGCAAGCGGGCGCTCACCGCCTACCGCCATATGGCGGCGCAAATCCACCGCTATCCCGACTGGTCGCAGGACCGCCTGCGCCACGCCATCGCCCGGCGTTACGATCTGGACGCCGGCCACATCACCTGCGCCAACGGCTCCGACGAGATGATCCACCTCGTGACCCAGGCCTTCGCCGGGCCAGGGGACGAGGTGCTGTGCCACGAGCATGGCTACCGCGGCTTCATGAAGGCGATCCGCGCCGCCGGAGCGACTCCGGTGATCGCCGCGGAACGCGATCTGGTTGTCGATGTCGAAGCGATGATCGACCGGGCGAACGAGAAGACCAAGCTCTGCTTCCTCGCCAACCCGAACAACCCCACCGGCACCTACATCCCGTCGGAGCTGGTCCTGCGGCTGCGCGCCGGTTTGCCGTCGCACACGCTGCTGGTTCTCGATTCGGCCTACGCCGACTATTGCCGCCGTGACAACTACAGCGACGGAACGGAGATCGTCGAGAATTCCGACAACGTGCTGATGGTGCGCACCTTCTCCAAGCTGCACGGGCTGGCCGGGCTGCGCGTCGGCTGGGCCTACGGCCCGGCAGGGGTGATCGAGGCGATCAACCAGACACGCGGCCCCTTCAACGTCGGGATTGCCGCGCAGGCCGCGGCGGAGGCCGCCATCGCCGACACCGAGCATGAGGAGGCGACCTTCGCCCACAACAGCGCGTGGCTGCCCTGGCTGAGCCACGAGCTGGAGCAGCTCGGCGTGCGCGTCTATCCCAGCGTCTGCAACTTCATCCTGGCGCGTATCCCGACCGACCCGTCGCTCGGTGTCCAGGCCGTGCTGGACCATCTGGCGCGCCGTGGCATCCTGGTGAAGCCCACCCAGGACTACGGGCTGGCCGACTGCCTGCGCATCACGGTCGGGCGGGAGGACGAAAACCGGGCTCTGGTCGCGGCTCTGGGAGAGATTCTGAGCTGATATCCGGCTCCTCGCCGGGAATTGGATCTGGCATCGGATCCGGATGTCGGGTGTGCTCGCGGGCGAAGATGAACAGGCCGGAGCCGACCACGATGACGATGCCGACCAGCGACAGCAGGTCCGGCCACTCGTCGAAGAAGATCGCCCCGATGGCCAGCGCCCACAGGATCTGGCTGTACTGGGCCGCCCCCACCCGATCCGCCGGGGCGAAGGCTGCGGCCAGGGTGAACAGGGCCTGGGCGGCGAAGGTCGTGGTGGCGAATCCCACCGTCAGAATCCATTGCTCCCGCGTCGGCCACTCGAAGCCGGGGATCATCAGCAGGCCGGACGCGACGGCGGTCGACAGGAACACCGTCCCGATCAGGGTGAAGCGTTTCTCCGTATGCCCGATCATCCGTCCGGTGATGACCACGACGGCGGAGCTGAAGGCACAGCCCAGCGCCGCGAAATGGCCGGGCAGCAACTCGCGGAATCCGGGACGGGCAACGATCAGCACGCCGATGAAGGCCGCCCCGACGGCCAGCCGCCGGCGCCAGCGCACCGGCTCCTTCAGCACGACAATCGCCAGCAGCGTCACTAGGCTGGGCATCAGGAAGATCATCGCGAAGGCTTCCGCGAAGGGAAGGCTGCGGAACGACATGACGCTGAGCGGGGTTGAGGCCGCCACGAAGACCAGCCGCACCGTCATCAGCCAGGGCCGGTTCCAGCGCAGCAGGTCGCTGACCCGGTCGCCCTTGGTCATGAAGACCGGGGAGAGCAGCAACGGCAGGATGTAGGCGAAGAAGGTGACCTCGAACGGGTCCAGCCCATGCCCGATCGCCTTCACCAGCGCATCGCCCCAGGCGAAGAAGGCGAAAGCCAGGAACGCGAACAGAATGCCCTTCGTCATGGCGTCGGTGTCCTGGCGTTCGTAGCGGCGGAGAGCGGGCCGGGTCGGCCCGTCACTCGTTGATCGGAATGTGCGGCGCCGAGGTCCGAGGCAGCCAGCCGAGGAGGCGCGGATCGCGGATCTCGCGAGTCACATGCCGGTAGGGCACGAAGCCCATCGATTGGTAGAGCGGTAGCGCCTTCGGATGGTCGAAAGTGCAGGTGTTGACGAGAAGCCGCGTCGTCCGGCTCTGCCAAGCCAGCCGGATCGCCGTGTCGAGCAGCCAGGGGCCGAGCTTCAGGCCGATGAAATCCGGGATCAGCCCGAAGTAGGCCAAGTCGGTGTCGTCCTCCCGTCGGTCGATCTCGGCGTAGCCGGCGGGCGTGCCGTTCACGTAGAGGACCCAGATCTCGACCCGCGGGTCGGTGACGACGCGCCCAAGTTCCGGCATCGGCATACGCCGCCGCTCGTGCCACAGCCAGGGCTCGCCCACCGTGTCGTAGAGATAGCGGTAGTAGGAGGCGGTCGGCGGGTTGGCCCGCACCAGCGCCACGTCACCCGCTGGACGGGGCAGGGGCGCGTGGGCCGGCGGGGCCGTCATCTCCAGATAGGTGACGATGACGGACAGGCAGCCGGGCGGCACCGGCGCCACGATCTGGGACTGCGACAGGGACGTCCGGGGACGCGGCGTCAGGGAGAATCGGTCTTCAGCCATTTCTGCATCACGGTAACGGGACCGGTGGCATAGCCCAGCCGCTCATAGAACGCCACCACGGCGTGGTTCGTCGCGCGCACCATGAGTTGCGCCTTGGGCATGCCTGCCTCCACAAGCCAGCCCTCCGCCGCCCGGACCATCGCCCTGCCATGGCCGCTTCCGCGGCAGGCGGGGTCGACCGCCAGATAATAGAACCAGCCGCGGTGCCCGTCATGACCCACCATGACGGACGCCACGGTCCGCTCGCCCTCACGGCCGATCAGGATCGTGGCGTTCGGCTTCGACACCGCAAGCGCGATGTCGGCCACCGGGTCGTTCCACGGCACCACGAGGTTGCAGGCGGTCCACAGCGCCACCACGTCGTCGCGGTCCGCCGCCTCGTAATGGCGGATGCTCAGCGCTCCGGTCACAGCTTCGCCGGCCCGGTCTCCAGCGGCAGATCGGAGCGCAGACCCCATTCCGCCCAGGACCCGTCATAGACGGCCACATCCTCCTTGCCGGCCGCGGCCAATCCGAGTGCCAGAACGCAGGCGGTTACGCCGCTGCCGCAGGAGGCGACGATGGGACGCTCCAGGTCGAGCCCGGCGCCCTTCGCCCGCTCCGCGATGGTTTCGGGCGGCAGCAGGGTCTTGCTCTCCGCGTCGATCAGGTCCGTGAAGGGCAGGTTCAGGCTGCCGGGAATGCGACCGCTGCGGCGGCCCGGCCAGGGTTCGACTACGGCGCCCTCGTAGCGGTTGGCGCCACGGGCGTCCACCACCTGATCGACCCGCGAGTCGATGTTGGCGAGAACCTCGTCGGCCCGGCGCAGCAGGCCGGGCCGCAGCGCCGCCGTGAAGGCCGCCGGGGCCGGGGCCGCCGGACCGGATTCCAGCGGCCGGCCTTCCGCGATCCATTTCGGCAGGCCGCCGTCCAGAACGGCAACGCGACCGTGCCCGAACAGGCGGAACATCCACCAGACGCGGGCGGCGGCGGTGGCCATGCCGGCGCTGTCATAGACGACCACCGTGTCGCCGCTGCCGACGCCGAGCGCCCCGACCTTGGCCGCGAAGGTCGCCTCGTCCGGCACCATGTGCGGCAAGGGGTGGGTGTCCGGCTGCGCCACGTCGTCGATGTCGATGCGCACGGCGCCGGGGATGTGCCGCTCCAGAAACTCGGTGTTCGGATCGCGGTCGGAGCCCGGCATAAACCAGGAGGCGTCGAGGACGTGCAGACCCGGCTGGCCCAGCCGTTCCGCCAGCCAAGCCGTCGGGACGATCGGGCCGGGGAGGGTGAGCATGGTGTGCGAATCGGTCATAAGATGTTCTCCCCGTTCAATCCCGCAGTGTGACGATCACGCGCCGGTTCTGCTTGCCCTTGTTCTCGATCTTCACGACGTCCAGCCCGCCGATCTCGCCCAGCCGCTTCACATGGGTACCGCCGCAGGGCTGGCGGTCAACCCCGGCGATGTCCACCAGCCGGACGCGGCCGTGCCCGCGCGGCGGCTTCACCGTCAGGGTGCGGATCAGCTCGGGGTTGGCGTCCAGTTCCGCGTCGGAAATCCACAGCGAGCCGACCGGTGTGTCCGCGGCGACCAGCCGGTTCAGGGCCGCCGCGATGGCCTCCTTGTCGAGGCCCTCGGTCGGAACGTTGAAATCGACGCGGCTGCGTTCCGCCCCGACCTGGGCGCCGGTAATCGAGGCACCGGGCAGGACCGCGCAGACGAGGTGCAGCGCCGTGTGCATCCGCATGTGACGGTGCCGGCGGTCCCAGTCGATCTCCGCCTCCACCGTGGAGCCGGGCGCGGGCAGGGCCGCGCCCGGCTCGGGCACATGGATGACGTCGTCCGGCCCGTCGCCCTTCACCGTGTCCACGATGCGCAGCATGGCACCGGCGACGCGCAGCAGCCCGGTGTCGCCGGGCTGGCCGCCGCCATTGGGGTAGAAGACCGTCCGGTCCAAACGGATGCCCCGCTCGTCCGCGGATGTCACGGTGGCGGTGCAGGAGGTGGCGTAGGCGTCCTCGCGGAAGATCAGCTCCATGGAACCTCGGGTGCGTTTACGAATCCAGCCAATCGGGCACAGGCAGATTCTTCTCACGCAGGAAGGCCGGATTGAAGAGCTTCGATTGGTAGCGCTGCCCTCCGTCGCAGAGAATCGTCACGATGGTGTGGCCCGGCCCCATCTCCTTTGCGATGCGGATGGCCGCCGCCACGTTGATGCCCGACGATCCCCCCAACACGAGACCCTGCGACTTGATCAGATCGAAGATGACCGGCAGGGCCTCCTCGTCGGGGATCTGCAGCGCCTGGTCGACCGGAGCGCCCTCCAGGTTTGCGGTGATCCGGCCCTGGCCGATGCCTTCGGTGATCGAGCTGCCCTCGGCCTTCAACGTCCCATGGGCGTAGTGATGGTAGAGGGAGGCGCCCATCGGGTCGGCCAGAACGATGCGGACGTCCGGATTGCGCTCCTTCAGAGCCAGCCCGACGCCGGCCAGCGTGCCGCCGCTGCCCACCGCGCAGGTGAAGGCGTCGATCCGCCCCTCGGTCTGGGTCCAGATTTCCGGACCGGTGGTCAGACGGTGGCCCTCACGGTTCGCCACATTGTCGAACTGGTTGGCCCAGACGGCGCCGTTCGGCTCGGTCTTCGCCAGTTCCTCGGCCAGCCTGCCCGAATAACGGACGTAATTGTCGGGGTTGGAGTAGGGCACCGCCGGCACCAGACGAAGGTCGGCGCCGACCAGGCGCAGCATGTCCTTCTTCTCCTGGCTCTGCGTCTCCGGCATCACGATGACGGTGCGGTAGCCGAGCGCGTTGCCGACCAGCGCCAGCCCGATGCCGGTGTTGCCCGCCGTGCCTTCCACGATGGTGCCGCCGGGGCGCAGCAGGCCCCGGCGTTCGGCGTCGCGGACGATGGCCAGGGCCGCGCGGTCCTTCACCGAGCCACCGGGGTTGAGGAACTCCGCCTTGCCCAGGATCTCGCATCCCGTGGCCTTCGACGGCCCTTCCAGCCGAATCAGCGGCGTGTTGCCGATGGAGCCGATGAAGCCGGTGCGGATGTCCACGGACTGTCTCCCGAATCGAATGATGAACCGGGCAACACTATCGGATTGCGCACCAGGGAATTCAAGGTTGGCTTGTGAAATGCAGCATTGAACAAGATTGATTCGTTCTTTCTATTTCTCAACTTCCTCTATTTCCCAAGCCACTGACTGCGCAGCCGGTCGCGGTTCCGCGCGAACCAGCCCAGCGCGATGATGGCGATGGAGTTGTTCAGCCGGTTCTCGTCGAGCAGCCGGATCGCCTCGTCGGCCGGCAGGACCATGATGCGGATGTCCTCATGCTCTTCCGCCAGCCCGCCCGTTGCGGCGAGCCCCCGGCTGTCCACGCGGCCGCAGAAGACGGTGACATGCTCGTCGAAGGCGCCAGGGCTGGGATAATAGTCGCAGATCATTTCGATGTCCTGCACGGTGCAGCCAGCCTCTTCCGTGGCCTCGCGCCGCGCGACCTCCTCCGGCGTCTCGCCTTCGTCCAACAGGCCGGCGACGATCTCCGTCAGCCACGCCCGTCCACCGGTGGAGGCGGCGCCGACCCGGAACTGCTCGATCAGAACGACGCTGTCGCGGTCCGGATCGTAGAGCAGGATGCCGACGGCCTGTCCGCGCACGCAGACTTCGCGCGGCGGCAGGACACCGGTCCAGGAACCGTCGAACTTCCTGTGGCGCAGGCGGTAGACGTCGACCTTGAGGTAGCCGTTGTAGGCTCTCTTCTTCTCTTGGATCTCGATGTCCGGGTGATCCACGGGCGGGGACTCCTTGGCTTGGGAGAGCACGGTCCAAGGATGTAGCGCATCCGCCGGTCCGGGGCGAGGCGGCCAAAGGATCTCTCAGAAGGTCGGGTTCAGCTTCAGCGTGCTGTAGCGGTCGGCGGAGGGGACGGCAACCGGCTCCAGCTTGGGGCCACGCAGCAGTTCCAGCGGCACGGTGACACCGGCTGGACCGAGACCCCAGACCTTCCGGTAGAAGTCCGCCAGCCCCTTCGGCCGCTGGCCGGCGACCCCGACGATCATGTCGCCCGGTTGGATACCCACGGTCGCCGCGGGACTCTGCGGGGTGACCCGTTCGACCATCAGGCGGCCCTGCTCCTCGCGCAGCGTGACGCCGAGCCAGGGCCGCGCCGGCTCCTGCCGCCGCCCGAAGGCCAGGAGATCGGCCAGGATCGGCTTCAGGGCGGAAACCGGAACGAACATGTTGCCGGGAACGCCGCCATGGGCCGGCACCGCGTCGCGCACGATCAGCGAGCCGATCCCGACCAGTTCACCCTTGCGATCGATCAGGGCGGCGCCGTTGAAGCCCATGATCGGCGGCGTGGTGAAGATCGCCTCGTCCAGCAGATACTCCCAATAGCCGGCGAACTCGCGTTTCGCGGCGATCAGCACCGGCTGCACCCCGGTGGAGCCCTGACGGGTGAGCACCATGGCGCGCTCCCCCTCCTTGATCGCGTCGGAGTCGCCGAGCCGGACGGGGGCCGCACTGAAGCCCATGCCGGCGCGCAGCAGCCCGAATCCGCTGGCCTGATCATACGCCACGAACTCGGCGGGATAACCGCGCCCCTCGCCAGTGGTGACCTGAAGCTGTGACGCCTCCAGAATCGTGTAGCCGATGGTGAGGATCAGCCCGGCCCCGTCGATGACGACGCCAGTGCCCTCGCGCTCCGTGCCGAGCGAGCGGGCGCTCTGGCTGTCGGGCAGGATGGTGGCGGAGATGCGGACGAGAGCGCCCGCCAGCTTCGCCGCGTCGAGCTGGTCCGCCCGTGCCGCGGTGATGGCAACAAACAGCGCAAGGAAGGTCGCCAAGAAGCTCATCGTCCAGGGGATGCGGCGCCAGCGACCCGTCATGCTTCCCTCCCTTGCCGGAGTCGAGTCGGGCGGACGCCGGACTGCTCGATCCCCGGATTAAACATGAGCGTCGGCGCGCAACCATCAAGGGGATTTCCGAATCGACCGGGGCCCTCTCGTCGGGGCCGTGAAACCTCCGCCCGCCGCCCAACGTTACCCGTACCAGCGACACCACGAAGGACGGGACGATGCCCATCAACAGCGAACGCGAACTCGAACAGGCGGTGGCGGAATTTCAGCGTCTCGCCGACGAGCCCGCCGGTTCGCCCGGCGAGCGCCGGAAGCTCGAACTGGATGCGGAGATCAAGGCCTTCTACGTTCAGCACTCCGATGACATGCGCAAAGGCAAGCCGCGGCACGAGTGACGCGCCACCGACACCGGCGCGCATTTCTTCATCGACGCGGGGGGGGCGGCTGGCCGACACTGCCGCCGCTCCCGGGCCGGACCGCAGCCCCGGGGGCGTCGTCGTTGAAGGAAGGAGCGCGTCCCCACGATGAAGCGAATCGACAATTGCTACACCTGCCTGTTCTGGGAAGGGCAGGGCATCCGCCAGAGGGGACCAAAGGGCTTGTGCCGCCGCTTTCCGCCGCAGGTGACCCCGCGCGACACGGAAGGGCGTTTTCCGATTACCCTGTCCACCGATTGGTGCGGCGAGTGGAAACGCGACATCGGCGATCCCGTCGGCGAGGCTGCGGACAACCGCCTGATCTATGACGATCCGCAAACTCGATAGAAAGCCGCCTCGATAGGAATCTGTCTTGATAGGCAGCCGAACAGGGCGGCCGGACATCGGGTTTTCGGTCCAAACCGGTCCAAGCGCGGCATTTCAACGGGGCATCGGTGCAACCACCAGCGACCGCTGGTTTTCCGGCAGCGCCGCATCGCCACGGACCAGCATCCGGTGCCAATCGACGCCGAGCAGGGCGACGGCAACAGCCATGGCGAGGGCGATGATCGCCACCGCGGCGATCCAGCCACCGTCTTCCTGCCGGCCGTCGGGCCGAGGGGGTGCAGCCTTGGGTGTGAAGGGTCGAAAGTTGAGGGGGAGAAGGGTCATGGGTCGCCTCCACCGCTGAACAGGCGCAATCCCGACTCGTGTGGGTGTCCGGTGGAATTGTAGCGCCGGAAGCGTTGCGGCGGCATCAAGCCTTCGGTCGGAACGCTCGTTCCTTCGGATGATGCCGGAAGCGGTGGCGGTGAAGGGACGATATGAGTGACCGCTATGAGAAAAGGCCGAGTCCGCGAGGATTCGGCCTTTTCATCGAAATGGCTCCCGGTGCTGGACTCGAACCAGCGACACGCGGATTAACAGTCCGCTGCTCTACCGACTGAGCTAACCGGGATCAGTCTGACCGGCCCTTGCGATGCGCAACGTCCGGCGTGGGCGGCTATATAGCCGACCCTCCGACGCTTGCCAAGTCTTTTGATGGCAAAAAAAACGACGGCGGGGGCAGGGCAGGGTGCTGGAAAGGCGCAATGCCAAAACGCCGAAAAGCACCGGGCCGCACAGGCACGATGCTCATCAAACGCTTTGATTTTTCTGCTGTCTCAGCCGCATCAAGGATGGAGGCACGGGCGGGAATCGAACCCACGTACACGGATTTGCAGTCCGCTGCATCACCACTCTGCCACCGCGCCATCCTTGCGTCCGGCACCCCCTAGCGGGAGCGCCGCGGCGTGGGAGCGGACGTATACTGCGGTTCAAAGGGGTGGTCAAGCGCCTTCGCGGCGTTTTTTCGATGATCCGGTGTGGCGTTGTGTTCGTGAGACTTTGAAGATATATACGCGACGAGGCAGCGAGGCCGCGACCCACGGCTTGGCGCCGCGCTCCGTCCACCAGATTGTAAGCGACCGCCATGTCCGAATACGCCGCCGCCCGTCTCAACATGGTCGAAGGGCAGATCCGACCGAACAAGGTGACCGACCAGCGTCTGGTCGATGCCATGCTCGACATTCCCCGTGAACAGTTCGTACCGAAGGCGGCGCGCGGCTTCGCCTATGTGGACGAGGATCTCGCCATCGGCAACGGCCGCTATCTGATGGAGCCGATGGTCTTCGCCCGCATGCTCCAGGAAGTGGGCATCGACGAGACCGACGTCGTGCTCGACATCGGCAGCGGCTCCGGCTACTCGACCGCCGTGCTGGCCCGCCTCGCGGCGACCGTCGTCGGCATCGAGTCCGACACCGAGCTGGCCCGGCAGGCCACGGAATCGCTGAGCGCGGTCGGCGTCGACAATGCCGTCGTCATCACCGCTCCGCTGACAGAAGGCTACCCGCAGCAGGCACCCTACGACGTGATCGTCATCGAGGGCCTCGTTTCGGAGGTGCCGGAAGGCATCCTGGCCCAGCTGACCGAGGGCGGACGGCTGGTTGCCGCCGTTCTGGGCGATCGCAGGGTCGGCGAAGTGAAGCTGTACCAGCGCAGCGGCGGAGTCACCTCGGCCCGCACGCTGTTCGAGGCGCATCCGCACCCGTTGCCCGGTTTCGAAGCCAAGCCGAAATTTGTATTCTGATCCCGGAAAGAGTGACCCGAGGGGCTTCGGCCCCTTTCGACCGTCCCCCAGCCTGTCACCTTGCCTTTCACCGGCCGCGGTCCTGCGGCCCGCAGCGGAGAATCAAGGCATGCCGGCGCCGTTTGACATGGAAGTCGAGGATCTGGACCGCATCCGGACATCGGGTGGCGATCCGCTGGTGCTCGATGTACGGGAACCGGGGGAGGTGGCCATCTGCGCCCTTCCCAACAGCCTCCACATTCCGATGGGGGCGCTGCCCGCCCGCGCCGGGGAGTTGCCGCGGGACCGCGACATCGTTGTCGTCTGTCACCACGGCGGGCGCAGTGCGCAGGTGACCATGTGGTTGCGTTCCCAGGGATTTTCCCGCGCCACCAATCTGAATGGCGGGGTGGATGCCTGGGCGCGCCGAATCGACCCGAACATGAAGGTCTATTGAACATGACTGTGCGAAGCCGTTTCGCGCGCCATTTGATGGCGACCGCCCTCACGCTGGGGGTTGCCTTCGTCGGGGGCATCGACACCGCGTCGGCCCAATCCCTCGAAGACGCGCTAGCGCAGGCCTATTCCAACAACCCGGCGCTCGCCGCCCAGCGCGCCCGTCAGCGCGCCGTGGACGAAAGCGTTCCTCAGGCCCTGTCCGGCTACCGTCCGACGGTGCGGGCGACCGCGGGCATCACCCGCAACGCCACCAACAGCACCTTTCAGGGCGGCGAAACCGGTTCCGAGAACAACGCCAAGAGCGTCGGCGTCACCGCCACCCAGCCGCTCTACGACGCGACCGTAGGTCCGGCCGTCCGCCGCGCCGAGCGCACTGTCGAAGCCCAGCGCGCCACCGTGCTCGCCAACGAGCAGCAGATCCTGCTGAACGCCGCGGCGGCCTATCTGGACGTCGTGCAGAACCAGGCGGTGCTGGAACTCCAGGCCAACAACGAGCAGGTCCTGCGCCGCCAGCTCGACGCCGCCCGCGACCGCTTCCGCGTCGGCGAGTACACCCGCACCGACGTCAGCCAGTCGGAATCGCGCTTGGCCGCCTCCATCGCCGCCCGCATCTCCGCCGATGGCACGCTCCAGGCGTCGCGCGCGACCTACGAACGCGTCGTCGGATCGATGCCGGGCAAGCTGAAGGCGCCGAAGCCGAAGTTCAAGCTGCCGGGGACGCTCGACGAGGTCGTCGAGATGGCCCGTTCCAACAACCCGTCGGTGCTGTCGGCCACCTACACCGAGGCGGCGCAGCGCGAGGCGGTGGACCAGCAGTTCGGCCGCCTGCTCCCGTCGGCCAACCTGTCGGCGCAGGCCAACCGCACCATCGACGCCGGCCGGTCGTCGGGCATCGACATCAAGCGGCAGGACGGCGCGCAGCTCACCGCGCAGCTCACCATCCCGCTCTATCAGGCCGGCCTGCCGGAAGCGCTGACCCGCGAGGCGAAGCACACGGCGAATCAGGCCCGACTGCAGATCGACGACACCCGCCGTCAGGCGGTCGAGGCGGCGATCAGCGCGTGGCAGGGCCTGCAGGCTGCGCGGGCGAGCATCGAATCCTACAACTCCCAGATCCGGGCCGCCGAGATCGCGCTGGAAGGCGTGCGGCAGGAAGCCCAGGTCGGCTCGCGCACCGTGCTCGACGTGCTGAACCAGGAGCAGGAACTGTTGAACGCCCGCGTCAACCTCGTCCGCGCGCAGCGGACCGAGATGGTCCAGGCCTTCACGGTCCTCGGCGCCATCGGCCAGTTGACGGCGCGGCAGCTCAACCTGCCGGTCCAGTATTACGACGCCGACACGCACTACAAGCAGGTGCGGAACAAGTGGATCGGCACCGGCGTTCCGGAGTGATCGCACTTGAATGCCCCTTCCTGGGTGATCGTCCCCGGATGATCGAAACGGCCCGCCTCGGCGGGCCGTTTTTGTCTGGTGGCTTTTTACCCAGTCCTGCCCTAGTGTCCGCGTCAGGATGACGTCCCCGGGTTTGCCACGATGAGCGATAAAGGCCAGCAAGAACCGTCGATGGAGGAGATCCTCGCCTCCATCCGCCGCATCATCTCGGAGGACGGCGAACCCGCGAAGGCGGAAGCGGCGCCCCCTCCGCCGCCCCCACCTGTCTCTTATACACATCTCCGAGCCCACGAGACTATAACAGCTATCTC
>NZ_JAUQTX010000109.1:0-20073 GCF_059803775.1 Azospirillum sp. UFLA03-27
GTTATAGTCTCGTGGGCTCGGAGATGTGTATAAGAGACAGCTTCACGCCACGTCCCGTACGCGCTGTCGTTCGTAAGCCACGAGATCCGGCCGAAGGTTGCGGGCGGGAAAAGCCCGACGTTGTCAGAAACCCCTCCGTGTGCACGGACGGGTGGCGCGGATTGTAGCTTGGCGAGGCAACGGCGCAAACAGACAAGTGCGTAAGGTTCAGCCCCCTTTAAACATCCCCTCTTTGAACATCTCTGGCTTTGTCTCAGATCGTGCCATGGAAGGCGTAGGCTTGCATGCCGATGCTGCCATGCTCGAACCCGGTGTGAAGCCGCTCCGTCCGCACCGCGCTTCCGGCGGCGCCGAAGGCCACGGGCAGGGGCAGGAAATGCTCGTCGGTGGGGTGGGCCGCCGTGGCCTGCGGGCAGAGCGTCTTCCAGCCGGCCAGGGACGCCTCGTCGCCCGCCGTCAGCACCCCGTCGAGCCAGCCGGCGAAGTCCTCCGCCCAGCCGGCCACGTCGCGCTCGCCGAAGCGGAAATCGCCGAGATTGTGGACGGCGCCGCCGCTGCCCAGGATCAGCACGCCCTCTTTCCGCAGGGGCGCCAGGGCGCGGCCCAGCGCGATGTGGTCGGCGGCGGTGGCGCCGGGCTGGACGGACAGTTGGGCGACCGGGATGTCGGCCTCCGGATACATCAGCATCAGCGGCACCCAGGCGCCGTGGTCGAGTCCCTGGCCGGGGTCCACCGCGGCGCCGGTCAGCGCCCGTACGCGGTCGGCGAGTGCCGGAGCGCCGGGGGCCGTGTAGCGCATCGCGTAGAGGGCGCGGGGAAAGCCGTAGAAGTCGTGGACGGTGTCCGGCTGGGCCGCCCCGCTGATCGCCGGGGTCTGGGTCGTCCAGTGGGCCGACACCGCGATCACCGCGCTCGGGCGGCCCAGCCGCGTGCCCAGACGGGCCAGGAAATGGCGGCCCGGCGAATCCTCGATGATGAGGGTGGGGGCGCCGTGCGAGACGAAGACGCTGGGGAAGGCGGAAGAGGGCAGGGCGGTGGCCGGCTGGGTCGTGGTCATGGAATGGGCTCCGGGTTGCCGGACCATTCGACCAAAGAAAAACCCCGGCGCCTAGGCCGGGGTTTTTCGAAAGACCGTTGCCGGTGGAGCAACGATCTCAGTGCAGGTGCTTCGGCAGCTCGGCGATCGACTGGTCGATCAGCTTGTCCGCCTGGGCCGGCTGGATGCCGGTTTCCAGGATGCGACGGCTGGCGTCCATGGCGATGTCGACGGTCAGGTTACGGACCTCGGCCAGCGCCCCGGCTTCCGCCTGGGCGATGCGGTCCATGGCCTGGGCCTCGCGGCGCTTCAGCGAGGCCTCGAGATCGGCGCCGGCCTGCGAGCGGAGGCGGTCGGCCTCCTCGCGGGCGTGGGCGATGATGGCCTCGGCCTCCTTCAGCGCGTCGCGCTGACGGCGCTGGTAGTTGGCGAGCAGCGCCTGGGCGTCTTCACGCAGGCGCTGGGCCTCGTCCAGTTCCGCCCGGATCTTCTCGGCGCGGGCGTCGAGAAGGCCGGTGATCGCGCCGGACGCCTTCTTCCACACCAGGGCGGCGAAGATGATGAAGGCGATGGCGACCCACATTTCAGGTGTGTTCATGACCGGCGCTCCTCGATCACGGCGGCGACCGCCGCATCGGCCTGGGCCGCGTCGACGTTCAGCCCGGCCAGACGGCCGGCGACGTCGCGGGCGATGTCGGCGGAGATGGAGCGGACGTTGGCGATCGCCTGCTCCTTGGCCGCGGCGATGTTCGCCTCGGCGCTGCGCAGACGCTCGGCGTTCTCGGCGTTCAACTGGGCCTGACGGGCGTGGTTGTTCGCGTCGATCTCGGCGGCGACCTGGGCGATCAGGGCCTGGGCTTCGGAACGGGCCCCGGCGAGGGACTGATCGACCTGGGCCATGGCGGCCTCGGCCTCTTCCTTGAGCGAAGCGGCCTTGCTCAGGTCGCGCGAAATGCGCTCCTGGCGCTCCTCCAGAACCTCGGCCACGCGCGGCAGCGCTTTCTTGGACAGGAGGTAGTAGAGGGTGATGAAGGTCAGCGCCAGCCAGAAGATCTGGGTGGGGAAGGTGGCGGGATTGAGCTGCGGCAGGCCGCCGGCGGCATGCTCGCCGCCATGGGCGGCTTCCGGCGCGTGCTCCGCCGTCGCCGCCAGGACGTTACCGGCAAGCACGGTCAGAGTGGCGAGCGAGGCGCCCGCAGCACCCGACCAGCGGACCAGCCGTCGCTTGGCCAACAGGTTCGGCATGGATCGGTCCCCCTAGGCAAGAATGCGGCGCCGAAACTTCGAGAGCCCGGCGCCGCGTCAGAGCGAAATTGAAAGTTCGCTCTGGCCTTAGGCGAACAGGATCAGGAAGGCGATCAGCAGGGCGAACAGCGCGACGGCTTCCGTCAGCGCGAAGCCCAGAATGCCGATCGGGAAGACCTTCGGCTGGACGGCCGGGTTGCGGGCGATCGAACCGATCAGGGTCGAGAAGATGTTGCCGATACCCAGGCCGACGCCGGCGAGGGCGATAACGGCCAGACCGGCACCGACGTACTTGGCGGCTTCAGCTTCCATGGTACTCATTCCTCTAGGTAAGGGTGAACTGTGGTGGAAAAGGTAAAAAGGTGATCCGGGTCGGCGCTGGGGCTCAGTGCAGTTCCAGCGCGTCGCGGATGTACAGGCAGGTCAGGATCGAGAAGACGTAGGCTTGCAGGAACGCGACCAGGAACTCGAAGCCGGTCAGCGCGATGTTGATGGCCAGCGGGACGAGGCCGGCGAGGAAGCCGACGGCGCCCAGACCGCTGATCATCATAACCGTGAAGCCCGCGAACACCTTCAGCATGGTGTGACCGGCCATCATGTTGGCGAACAGTCGGATCGACAGGCTGACGGGACGCATCAGGTAGGAGATCACCTCGATCGGGATGAGGATCGGGGCGAGCGCCACCGGCGCGCCGTGCGGCATGAAGAAGCTGAAGAAATGCAGGCCGTGCTTCATCAGGGCCAGGACGGTCACGAACACGAACACCGTCGCCGCCAGCGTGAAGGTCACGATGATGTGGCTGGTGAAGGTGAAGGTGAACGGGATCATGCCGACGAGGTTGCCGAACAGCACGAACATGAAGATCGCGAAGACGAACGGGAAGTACGGGCGGGCATCGTGCCCGGCGTTGTCCCGAACCATGTTCGCGACGAATTCGTAGAAGATCTCGGCCAGGGACTGCAGGCGGCCCGGAACCAGGGCGCGGCCAGACATGCCGAAGACGAGCAGCGCGTAAATCAGCGCGACCGCCACGACCATGAAGAAGGCCGAGTTCGTGAAGGACACGTCATACCCGGCGATCACGATCTGGAGGATCGGGTTGATCTGGAACTGGTGCAGCGGATCCAAGGTCGTCCTCGCTCAGTGTGCGTCGCCGTTGGGGCGCTCGTTGTCATCCTCACGGGCCCGGCGGTAGCCGGGGGCTAATCCGAGCCCGGTGATGGCCCGGTAGACATTCAGAATTCCGGCCGCCGCGCCGAGGAAGAACATGACGATCAATCCCCAGGGCGCCGTTCCGAGCCAGCGGTCGAGCAGAAGCCCGCCACCGACGCCAACGATCATGGCAGCGACCAGCTCGGTCCCGATTCGAAAGGCGATGCCGAGAGGACTCTGCGGCAGCCGGTGATATTTCCCCGGACCGCTCTGCGATTCCTTCCCTTCACGCGCCTTCTTCAGTCGGGCGTCAAGCTCTGCCAGAGACGGCGGGGGCTTTTCGTCGCTCATGTCGCTTCGTTGTCCCCGTTGTCTCGCAGCCACGCGAAAGCGGCGAGACCATACGGACAGGGCACAACCCTGTCAAGTCGCAAAACCCTTAATACAAGTGCTTGAAAACCCAACAAAACCGCGCCGAAACCTTGGTATTACCGGGTCAAGGGGCGCGGCTCCGCTCATGTTTTCCGTCAGCCGGCAATGCGGGTGCCCAGATCCTGGGCCACGCGGTCGGCGGTGGTGCCCGCCGGATACACTCCGAGGAAGCGCCCGTCGGGACCCATCAGGTAAAGAAAACTGGAGTGATCCATCAAGTAATCCTCCGGTTTTCCGCCTTCCTGCGGCGCCTTGGCGTAATAGACCCGGTAGGCCTTGGCCGCCGCCTTGACCTGCTCCGGCGTGCCGGTCAGCCCGACCAGATTGGGGTGGAACAGCCCGACATAGTCCTTCAGATGCGCCACCGTGTCGCGCTCCGGGTCGACCGAGATGAACATCGGCTGCACCTTGTCCGCCTGCACGCCCAGCAGATCCATGGCGCGGGCCATCGTGCCCAGCTCCGTCGGGCAGACGTCGGGGCAATAGGTGTAGCCGAAGTAGATCAGCAGGTACTTGCCGCGATAGTCGGCGTCGGTGACCGCCTTCCCGTCCTGGTCGGTCAGGGTGAAGGGGCCGCCGATGGGCACGCTGCTCTGCACCGTGCTGGAGGCGTTGTCGACCTGCCACCAGGCGATGCCGGCGGCGATCACGAGCCCCACGACGGAGGCGGCGGCGATGCGGATGAGTCGGGCTTTCATGACCGACTGGAATGGGGCGGCGCACGGTCCAGGTCAAGAGGACAATCTGCCCAAGGCGGGAGCTTCGCGCGCTCACCAGAGGCGCCGCGCGGCCCAGCGTAGCGCCAGCGCCGCCGGCGCGATGGTCAGGACGATCAGGGCGAGCGCGGTGCCGCTCACCGTGCCGGTCGCGGCGTAGACCGCGACGGTGGCGATGCCGCCCGGCAGCAGGGCGAGGAGCATCCAGGTCAGGCGGGGCTTCCAGACGACGAAGCTGATGAGAGCCCAGGCCAGCAGCGCGGCGGTCAGCTTTGGAAGGGCGCCGATGAACAGGTCGCTCAGAAACTCCGCCATGCCGGACGCTCCTCATGCGGCCTTGCGCGCGGGTGCGTCCGGCCGAGCCAGATGGTTGCCGATGCGCTTGTCGAAGCGTTGGATGTGGCCGGTCAGCCAGTCGCGGAACAGCGCCAGCAGATCGTCGCCGACCCGCGCCTCCCCGGCCGCGAAGCGCTGCTTCAGTTCGGCCACGCGCTTGCGCAGTGCGTCGTGCTGCGCCTTGTGCTGCACGAAGTCTGGATAGCCCGAGCGCTGCATCACCCGCTCCTCCTCTTCGAAATGCAGAACCGTATAGGCGACGAGCTGGTCGATGGCCGCCCCGATGGCCTGCGGCACTTCGCCGCCCCGGATGCGCCGCGCCGCCCGGTTGATCAGCGCGACCAGGATCATGTGGTCGTTGTCGATGTCCTCCTGGCCGACGGCCAGCGTGTCGTTCCAGGGCATGAAGACCTCCTCGCCGGCGGGGGCGAAGAGGGTGACCAACTCCGCGCTGTTGATCGCCTCCACATTGACCAGGAAGGCGTCGACCAGAGCGCGCAGGGACCCGGCCTGCTGCGCCAGGCTCTCCGCGGCGTCGAGCAGGCTGTTGGCGGCCTTCTCCGTCTCCAGGGCGGAGGCCGAAACCTCGTCGATGCTGGTGGAGACCTGCCGCGTGCCCTGGGCCGCCTCCCCGGCGCTGCGGGCGATCTCGCCGGTCGCCGCACCCTGCTGCTGGACCGCGGCGGCGATGGAGGTGCCGATCTCGTCGCTGCGGGCGATGATCCCGGCGATCTCGCGGATGGCGGTGACGGCACCGTGGGACGCCTGCTGCACCTCGCTGATCTGGGCGGCGATCTCCTCCGTCGCCTTGGCGGTCTGGCCGGCGAGGTTCTTCACTTCGCCCGCCACCACGGCGAAGCCCTTGCCCATCTCGCCGGCCCGCGCCGCCTCGATGGTGGCGTTAAGCGCCAGCAGGTTGGTCTGGCTGGCGATGCTGGTGATGAGGTCGGCGACCTCGTTGATCTTCTGCGCGGCGTGGCCCAGCCCGTCGATGCGCTCGCTGGCCTGGCGGGAGGCGGTCACCGCCTCCAGCGAGATGTGCGAGGAGGTGGCGACCTGGGTGCCGATCTCGGCAATGGCGCTGCTCAGCTCCTCGGCGGCGGCAGCGACGGTCTGCACGTTCACCGACGCCTGCTGCGACGCCCCGGCGACCGAGGCCGCCTCGCGCATGTTGCGGTCGGCGGTGTCGGACAGCGAGCGCGCCGTGTTCTCCAGCGCCTGCACCGCCTGTCCGACCGTGCCGACCATGGCGCTGACCGTGGCGTCGAACCGCTCGGTCAGCCGTTCCAGGGCGCGGGCGCGCTGCCCGGTCACGCGGTGCTCCACCTGCTGGCGCTCCCAATGGCGCTGCAGGTCGATCTGGTTGCTGCGGAAGATGTCCAGGGTGCGGGCCATGACGCCGATCTCGTCGCCGCGCTGCGTGCCGGACACCGTCACCGCCGTGTCGCCGCCGGCAAGAGTCTGCATCACTCCGGTCATGGCGTGCAGCGGGCCGACGATGGCCCGGCTGACCAGCAGGGCGATGCCCGTCGCCGCGAGGGCGATCAGCAGCCCCAGCCCGCCGAGGAACAGGGCGGCCTCGCGGAAGGCGGCGGCCACGTCGTCCACATAGATGCCCGAACCGATCAGCCAGCCCCAGGGTTCGAACCCGCGCACATAGGAGATCTTCGGCACCGGCTCCGCCTGGCCCGGCTTCGGCCACAGGTAATCGACGAAGCCGCCCTCCGCCGCGACGCCGACGCGGGTCATCTCGACGAACAGCAGCTTGCCGTTCGGATCGGCGGTGCGCGACTGGTCCTGCCCGTCCATCTCCGGGCGGATGGGGTGCATGATCATGCGCTGCGCGCGGTCGATGACGAAGAAATACTCCGAACCGGCGTAGCGCAGCCGGCGCAGCGCGTCCTTGGCCGCTGCCTGGGCGGCGTCGCGGGTCAGCGTGCCCTTGCGCTCCATCGCCTCGTAATGGGCGACGAGGCTGTGCGCGACCTCCACCACGCTGCGGGTCTTGTCCTGGCGGTCCTTCATCATCTCGGCGCGCAGGCCGAACAGGCTGACGGCGGAGATCAGCGCGAGGCCGACGGCCGCGACGCCCAGGATGACGGAGATCTTACCCTTGATGCTGATGCGCTCGAACACCTGACGTTCCTCCGGAATCTTCCTTATGTCCGGCACATCAGCGCCGGTCCCGGACGGAGCGGTGACCATCCGGAAATTCTGCTAAATTTTTTGTTACTTTTGCTCCGGGGGCCTGATCGTCGTCAAGGCGGATCAACCCAGGGTGAGAAAACGTCGCGGGCCGCCGTCCAGAAGTTTGGAAGAGAAAGTTTGTGGTGCCGTGAAAAAGAAAGGGGAGGCCCGAAGGCCTCCCGCAGTTGCGTACCGGAAGGGTGGTTGCGCGTCGACGCCGTTCGTTTGCCGACGGCTTCAGAGCACGGTCAGCATGCTGGCGACCAGAGGGTGGCGGACGATGTCGGTGTCGCTCAGGCGGACGACGGCGATGCCCTCCACCGCCTCCAGCCGGCGCGCGATGTCGGCCAGGCCTGACAGGTTGTCCAAGAGATCCGTCTGGTCGGGGTCGCCGGTCAGGACCATGGTGGAGTGCCAACCCAGCCGGGTCAGCAGCATCTTGACCTGGGCGTAGGTGCAGTTCTGCGCCTCGTCGATCACCACGAAGGCGTTGTTCAGGGTGCGACCGCGCATGAAGCCGACGGGCGCGATCTCGATGGTGCCGTCGGCCATCAGGGCGCGCAGGCGCTTGGCGCCCAGCCGTTCGCTCAGCGCGTCGTAGAGCGGGCGCAGAAAGGGGGCCATCTTCTCGTGCATATCGCCCGGCAGATAGCCGATGCTCTCACCGGCCTCGATGGCCGGGCGGGACAGCACGATGCGGTCGACCTTACCCTCCTCCAGCGCCTCCACCGCGGAGGAGATCGCCAGATAGGTTTTGCCGGTGCCGGCGGGGCCGAGCGCCACAACGAGGTTATGGTCCTTGATTGCCTCCATCAGCCTCTTCTGGTTGGGGCTCTGGGGCTTGACCTTGCGGAGATAGCTCTGGTCGCGGCGGTCGGCGCCGCCCACGGGGTCCCAGCCGGCGGCGGGGAACAATGGGTGGACCGTCGACTCGGACGCTGAAACGGCGCTGCCTTTGCTCTGGCGTCTGGCCATATCGCTCTCCTAACGTCACGTTGGTGGGCGGGCGGCTCCGGGCACAAAAAAACCTCCCGCAAGGGGGAGGTCGTCGATGTTGCTGTGCAACAGGGTGGCCGGAGTCTGGCTTGCCGGTGCGAGGCGTGCGTCCCGTCGGCTGCGCCCGTGATGGGGTGCCGGCGACATTCGGACGCTCGGGAACGAAGCAGGATGCAAGCGGAACCTCTTCGTCAGAATAGGAACCTCACACCACAAACATAGGGCGAGCGACGGCGAACGTCAGGCGAAATTGCGGGCATCGCAAAAGATTCACACAAGATGTTGTGGGTGAGCCGCAGGTGGAGGCGCGACGGCGACGGACTACCGCCAGAGGCGGAGGGAACCCGCCATCGTCACGACCAAAATGGTGTGTTGAGGTCTCGCAAACCATCTTTGCGGGCGCTGTGGAGGGGGAAAGATGCCGCAGCGCGAAAAGGGCATATCCCTGCAAAACCCTTTGCCCGGCGAATCCAGTTCCATTACCATACTTTGTAGTGAGACCTTCCGCTGACGCAACACATGGACCTCCAGCCCGGACGGGGACCCCCTGTTCCGGCCCAAGGCGCGTGTGTCCGGTGGTTGTCACTCCATCGGCGCTGGGAAAGGCTTGAACGGATGGGGCCTGCGCCGCTAGAACCCGGGTGGTTGACCCTTCCGCCCTGGTGCCTGGCCGATGGCCCCAGACATGCGGACGACACGGATTCGGCAGGAACACAAGCAGGATGGCAGCGGTGAGCAGCGCCAGGCAGGGTGCCGATCGGGACGGTCCGTTCCAGTTGCGGGGCAATTCCTTCACCATGATGGTGCTGAAGGTGAATGATCCGGCGTCGCCGGACTTCTTCACCCAACTCGCCGTCAAGGTTCGGCAGGCGCCCAATTTCTTCCGCAACGCCCCCGTCGTCCTCGATTTCGAGGAGCTGACGGAGGACACTCCGCGCTTCGACATCGCCGCCCTGGTGACCAACCTGCGCGCGCTCTACCTGCTGCCGGTCGGCTTCCGGGGCGGGCCGCGCGCGGTCCACGAGGGGGCGCTCGCCGCCGGGCTGACCCCGATGCCCGCCGGGCGGGCCGCCAAGCTGGAGTCCGCAGCCCCCCCCGCCGCCGATCCGCAGGCTGGCGCCGCCCCCATTCCGGCTCCGCCGCCCGAGCCGGTCTACCGCCCGGCGCTGCTGGTGACCGAGCCGGTGCGCTCCGGTCAGCAGATCTACGCCGAGAAGACGGATCTGGTCATCACCGCCCCGGTGTCCCCCGGCGCGGAGGTGGTGGCCGACGGCAACATCCACGTCTACGGCGCTCTGCGCGGCCGGGCGCTGGCCGGCGTGTCCGGCGACACCAACGCGCGAATCTTCTGTCACAGCCTGGAAGCCGAGGTCGTCTCGGTGGCCGGACTGTACCGCGTCAGCGAGGATTTCGGGAACGACGTGCTGAAGAAGCCGGTGCAGATCTTCCTGCGCGACGGCTACCTTCACATGGAGCCCCAGTGATGACGCTTTTGAGCGCTTTCTGTCGAACGGCCCTCTGTGCGAGGACGGTGTCACGCAAAGCGTGCCCGGCACAGGCCCCGATCTGCGTAACCCGGTAACCGGACCTTGGCGGCAACATTTAGGAACGTGGGAGAAGCTCCGTTGGGCAAGATCATCGTCATGACTTCCGGCAAGGGCGGCGTCGGCAAGACGACCTCCTCCGCCGCTTTCGCGACCGGACTCGCCTTGCGCGGCTTCAAGACGGTCGTCATCGATTTCGACGTCGGGCTGCGCAACCTCGACCTCATCATGGGCTGCGAGCGGCGCGTGGTGTTCGACTTCATCAACGTGATCAACGGTGAAGCGAAGCTGAGCCAGGCGCTGATCAAGGACAAGCGCATCGACAATCTGTCGATCCTGCCGACCTCGCAGACCCGCGACAAGGACGCCCTGACCCGCGAAGGCGTGGAGAAGGTTCTGAACGAACTCTCCAAGGACTTCGACTACATCGTCTGCGACAGCCCTGCGGGCATCGAGCGGGGCGCGCTGATGGCGCTGTACTTCGCCGACCATGCGGTGATCGTGACCAACCCGGAAGTCTCCTCGGTCCGCGACAGCGACCGCATCCTCGGCGTGCTGGCCTCCCGCTCGCGCCGGGCGGAGCAGGGGCTGGAGCCGGTGACCCAGCAGCTTCTCCTCACCCGCTACGACCCGGAGCGGGTGGAGCGGGGCGAGATGCTGAAGGTCGACGACGTGCTGGAGATCCTGGCGATTCCGCTTCTCGGCGTGATCCCGGAGAGCCAGGCCGTGCTGCGCGCGTCCAACGTCGGCATGCCGGTCATCCTCGACGAGGCGTCCAACGCCGGCCAGGCCTATCTGGACTCGGTCTCCCGCTTCCTGGGCGAGGACGTCGAGCACCGTTTCGTCACGCCGCAGAAGAAGGGCCTGTTCAGCCGCCTCCTCCGGAGGTCCGCATGAGCATCTTCAGCTTTTTCCGCTCCGCCCCGCGCGCGTCGGCGGTCCAGGCCAAGGAGCGGCTCCAGATCGTCATGGCGCATGAGCGCGCCGGGCGGACCGGGCCGGACTATCTGCCGATGCTCCAGCAGGAGCTGCTGGCGGTCATCGCCAAGTACATCGACATCGACCAGAACAAGGTCGAGGTGAAGCTGGACCGCGGCGGCGACTGCTCGACGCTGGAGCTGAACATCGAGCTGCCGGCCCGCGAGGCGGCCGCCAAGGCGCTGAAGGAAAGCGCCAAGCTGGCGGTGGCCGGGAATCGTCCGGTCGCGGCCAAGGACGGCGACGAGTCCGATGCGGTCAAGCTGGCCGCCGGCGGCTCCCTGACCAACGGCGGCGTCAAGAAGCGCCGCTGAGCGTCCCGTGCGCCCGGTGAACCGATCCCGCCGCAGCCAGCCCGCTGCGGCGGGATTTTTCATGCCCTTCGGGACGCTTCCTGCGCGGTCATAGGCCGCAGTTCCCTGGCGGGCTGGACTTCCGTGCGGGTTTACCTCAGCCGTTCGAAGAGGTATCAACGGATTGGAGCCCGTCAGGGACCGGCCTTCGCGGGCCAAACCCTCACCGGGCCGTGTCGCGGCAGTGAGGGAGTGGCGGCCGATGTTCTTCGAATGCTCGCGGCTGATCGACGGCAACCAGCCGCGCCTGTCCAACGGCATCACCGTGACCGACGTCGACGGTGACGGGGCATTCGAACTGGTGGTCACGGGCTACGCCACCAACAACCTCATCCTCAAATGGGACGGCTCCCGGCTGGTGGACATCGCCGGGCCGCTGCTCGCCGACGCCTCGGGTTGCGCGGTCGCCATCGCCGCCGCCGACGTGGACGGCGACGGGCGAGAGGAACTGTACGTTCTGAACTCCGACCGGGCGAGCGGACCGAAGGAGATGGGCGACCGGCTGTTCGCCTGCTTCGGCAAGCACTGGCTCGACCTGCTGGCCCAGCCGGAGAACGCCGGCATGGCGAACCGTGTCGCCGGGCGGTCGGTGGTCGCCATGGACCGGCATGGCCATGGCCGCTACGGCTTCGTCGTGGCGGCGGACGGCGGCCCCTTCCGCCTGTTCGAACTCAGCCGGCGCGGGCGGCTGGAGGACGCGGCGGAGGACGCGGGCATCGACCTGATCGGCGCCGGGCGCGGGCTGCTCGCCCTGCCGTTCCTGTCCGACCGCGTCGATTTGTTCGCCTGCAACGAGGGCGGGCCGAACTTCCTGTTCCGGAACCTGGGCGACGGCACCTACGAGGAGATCGCCGAGGAGCGGGGGGTCGCCGATTCGCGCTTTGCGGGGCGGGCGGTGGCCGCGGTGGACGGGCCGGGCTACGGCGGGTTCGGCCTGCTGGTCGGCTCCTGGGAGGGACCGCAGCGCCTGTTCGTCCAGCGCTCCGGCGGCGGCTTCGTGGACGAGGCCGATCCCGAAATGTCCTTTCCGGGCCGGGTGTCCAGCGTGATCGCCGCTGATTTCGACAACGACGGCTATGAAGAGCTGTTCTTCAACCTGCACGGCGAGCCCAACCGCCTGTTCGGCTGGCGCGATGAGCGCTGGCAGGCCATCGAAATCGGCGACGCGCTGGAACCCAAGGGGTTGGGGACCGGGGCCGCTGTGGCCGACATCGACGGCGACGGGCGGTTGGAACTGCTGGTCGCTCACGGCAATGGGGTGGGCGGCGGGCATGGCGGCGGGCATGGCGGCGGATCGCCGCAGCCCCTGTCGCTGTACCGCACGGCGGCGAATCACAACGGGTGGCTGCGCGTGCTGCCGTTGACCCCCTACGGCGCACCGGCGCGCGGCGCCGTGGTCACCTGCATGGCCAATGGGCGTCGGCAGGTGCGGTCCGTCTGCGCGGGGTCGGGCTACCTCTGCCAGATGGAGCCGGTGGCCCATTTCGGGCTGGGCAGCGCCCGCACGGTGGAGCGGCTGGAGGTGCGCTGGCCGGACGGCATGACGGCCATCGTCGAGAACCCGCCCATCGGCCGGCTGCTGACCGTTCCCTATCCGCCGGAGTGAGGCGACGCCACATTGTTGCGTCCAGTCAACGGTTGAGCGATGTCGGGCGGACGGTTGAGCTGAATCATATTTCCGTCCGGCAACAAATTTAATCTTTTGTATAACCTGCATGGTCTTTATTTTGCGGCGTCCGCCAGTGCCCGACGGGAACGCGCGGATGGGGAGATGTACGCCCTGTAACCGACCGCGAACCAATAAGGGGGCGCCGGGCTCTCGGCCCGCGACCGCAGGCACATGGCACACAGCGCTGTTCTCAGTCCCGGCCCCCGCGACCGGACGCTGACCGGGGTCGAGCGGTTCTTCGACGCCGACGAGGTTATCGTTTCCAAGACCGACCTGAAGGGCCGGATCACCTACGCCAACCGCGTGTTCCAGCGCGTGGCCGGCTACAGCGAGGCGGAGCTGATGGGCGCCCCGCATTCCATCGTCCGCCATCCGGACATGCCGCGTTGCGTGTTCAAACTGCTTTGGGACACGCTGGGGGCGGGACAGGAGATCTTCGCCTACGTCGTGAATCGGGCGCGCAATGGCGACCATTACTGGGTCTTCGCTCACGTCACCCCCAGCTACGACGTCAACGGTCGGCTCGTCGGCTATCACTCGTCGCGCCGGGTGCCGGACCGCGGCGCCATCGACAAGGTGGTGCCGCTCTACCGCACGCTTCTGGACATCGAAAACCGCCACGAAGACCGCAAGCAGGGCATGAACGAGGCCTTTGCCACCGTTGTCGGGCTGCTGACGGAGAAGGGGATCGGGTATGACGAATTCGTCTTCTCTCTCTAAGGCGTTCGCGCTCGGGGCGGTCGCCGCGCTGCTCGTCGCAGCGCTGTTGGTGACCGACTCGCTGGACGTCGGCGGTGCCCCGCTGCGCATCGGGATCGGGGCCGCGGCGCTGGCCGCGCTGGTCGGTGTCATGCTGTGCATGGTGCGCGCCCGCGTCGCGGTGGGGCAGGCGGTGGCCGTCTGTCAGGCGGTGTCGCGCGGCGATTTCGAGGCGCGGGTCGTCAATGTGCGGGAGAAGGGCGACCTCGGCGAGCTGATGCACGCCCTGAACGACTCGATCGACCGCACCGACGCCTTCATCCGCGAGGCCACCGCCTCGATGAGCTACGTGTCGGCCAACAAGTATTTCCGGCGGATCGTGCTGAAGGGCATGCAGGGCAACTTCCTGCACGCGTCGCGCACCATCAACACCGCCACAGACGCCATCGCCGTCAAGGTGAAGGGCTTCGCCGGGGTGACCGACCGCTTCGAGACGCAGATCCGCGCGGTGTGTGAACAGGTGTCCGGCACCGCCCACCAACTGGAGATGTCGGCCCGCACCATGGAGACCGACGCCCAGACCGCCACCGGCAAGGCGTCCTCGGTCGCCGCCGCCGCGTCGCAGACCGGCTCCTCGGTCGGCAGCGTCGCCGTGGCGACGGAGGAGCTGTCGGCGTCGATCCGGGAGATCGCCCGGCAGGTGGAGGAGGTCGCCAAGGTCGCCGCCAACGCGGCGGGCGAGGCCGAGCGCTCCAACGCGCTGATCGCCGAGCTGTCGGGGGCCGCCAAGACGGTGGGCGAGGTGGTCACTCTGATCAACGACATCGCCAGCCAGACCAATCTGCTGGCGCTCAACGCCACCATCGAGGCCGCCCGTGCGGGTGAGGCGGGCAAGGGCTTCGCCGTGGTGGCGCAGGAGGTCAAGCGGCTGGCCGACCAGACCGCCAAGGCCACTGGCGACATCGCCGGGCAGATCGCCGGCATCCAGTCCTCCACGGACGTGGCGGTGGCCTCCATCGTCGGCATCGGCCACACCATCCAGGACATCAACCAGATCGCCGGCGGCATCGCCGCGGGCATCGGGCAGCAGGGCTCGGCGATCCGCTCGATCGTCAGCAACATGGATCAGGCCGCCGCCGGCACCCGCGCCGTCACCGAGGACATCCAGGACGTCACCACCGCCGCCGAGCGCACCAGCGGCACCGCCCACGAGGTCTTCGCCGCGTCGGAGCGGATGAGTGTTCAAGCCGACCGGCTGACCCGTGAGGTGCAGCTTTTCTTGGACGAGATGCACAAGGTCGCCTGACACAATTTTGTGCAACCTGGGCTGTTTTGCCTGAAAGTTGCGCTTGCTCAAAAACCGGGCATTGATTAGCAGGCCGTCATTTGCTTGCATGCTAAGCAGCGTCGGAGCGGCGGGCAGGGTGTGTGCGACCTTTTGCCTCATTTTTTAGGAGAAACCGTTGCTTTTGTTGCGGCGCACGCGATGCGTCGGGTGTGGCGCAGCGAAGACGGTGCCGCGTGTGATTGTTCGGACTCCAATATGACGCCGAATTCATCACAATTTCGAAACTGACATCTCAAGAACGTTGAAGCCGAACCCGGAGCGCCGCCCGCAAACACAGGCGTTCCGCGGCTTTGCGCGTCCCGATGGTTCTGAAAGGGCGTTTGGCACAGCGTTTGATGGTTGGACGTCTAAAAAGATATCCCACCCAAACTCACAGAGGTGTTCGGGATGAGTGTGGCCGGAAACGAACTGTTCGAGCTTTCCCGGGGCGTCCTCGATGTCGCCTCCCGGAAGGTGTCTTTGATCGAAGACATCACCCGCCGCACCAAGATGCTGGCGATGAACGCCCTGATCGAGGCGTCGCGGGCCGGCGACGCCGGGCGCGGGTTCGCGGTGGTGGCGAACGAAGTCTCCGAGATTTCCAAGCAGGTGAACACCATCACCAAGGAGCTGCGGTCGGAGATCGTCTCGCGCGTCGATCACCTGACCACCACCGGCAGCGCCATGGTGCAGGAGATGCACGGGCGGCGTCTGGCCGATCTGTCGCTGAACATGATCGAGATCATCGATCGTAACCTGTACGAGCGGTCCTGCGATGTGCGCTGGTGGGCGACCGACAGCGCGGTGGTGGACTGCGCCGCCGACCCGACCGAGGTGAACCGCCAGCACGCCTCACACCGGCTGAGCGTCATCCTGGAATCCTACACCGTCTATCTCGACCTGTGGATTGCCGACCTGAAGGGGGAGGTGATCGCCACCGGCCGTCCCGGCCGCTACCCCGGCGCCCAGGGCGCCCGCGTGGGGGACGAGGGGTGGTTCCGCCAGGCGCTGGCCACGCGCAACGGCGGCGAGTTCACGGTGGGCGACGTGGCGCGCAACGGCCGTCTTGAGGACCGGGTGGTCGCCACCTACGCCACCGCGATCCGGCGCGGCGGCGAGGCGGACGGCGACCCGATCGGTGTGCTGGGCATTTTCTTCGATTGGGAACCGCAGGCCGCCGCCGTCGTCCAGGGCGTCCGGCTGGAGGACGAGGAACGCTCGCGTTCGCGCTGCCTTCTGCTTGACGCACGGCACCGGGTGATCGCCTCGTCCGACGGGCGCGGTATCCTCAGCGAGACCGTCCAACTCCGCCGCAGCGGTGAGAGCATGGGCCATTACGCCGATGCGGCCGGGCGCACCTACGGCTACGCCCTGACGCCGGGCTACGAGACCTACAAGGGACTGGGCTGGTACGGGGTGATCGTGCAGGACCCGGACCCGCGCCAGCAGCAGACGGGCGTCAATGGGGCCGGGCTTCACGGGTAAGGCTGGCATTCGCACCCTGCTCTGGTCATCGCGGCGGGTTTGCTTACACTTCGGGTCCGCCGCGTTGCTGGAGAGTTTCATGTCGTCCACCGCCCGCCGTCTTTACGTCCGCCGCGATACCTTCCCCATCGCGGGGACCTTCCGCATATCGCGCGGCGCCAAGACCGAGGCCGAGGTCGTGGTCGCCGAGGTGGTCGAATCCTGCAAGCGGGGGCGCGGGGAGTGCGTGCCCTACGCCCGCTACGGGGAGTCGCTGGACGAGACGGTCAAGACGCTGGAGTCCCTGGCCGGGGCGGTGGCGGATGGGCTGGACCGCGAGCGGCTGCGCACCCTCCTGCCGCCGGGGGCCGCGCGCAACGCGCTGGACTGCGCGCTGTGGGACCTGGAGGCCAAACAGGCGAGCAAACCGGCCTGGCGGCTCGCCGGCTTGCCCGACGCGCCGAAGAAGCTGACCACCTGCTACACGCTGAGCGTGGACGAACCCGCGGCGATGGCCGCCTCCGCCAAGGCGCGGGCGGCGGACCATCCGCTGCTGAAGATGAAGCTGACCGGGGAGGGCGACCTCGATCGCGTGCGCGCGGTGCGCGATGCCGCCCCGGCCACCCGTCTGATCGTCGACGCCAACGAGGCCTGGACGCTGGAGATGCTCCACCGCTTCGCCCCGGTGCTGGCCGAACTGGGGGTGGAGTTGATCGAGCAGCCGCTGCCCGCCGGCGAGGACGAGGCGTTGCGCGGCATCGACTGCCCGGTGCCGCTGGGCGCCGACGAGTCCTGCCATGGGCTGGACTCGCTCGACCGGCTGAAGGGCATTTACCGGGTGGTGAACATCAAGCTGGACAAGACCGGTGGCCTGACCGAGGCGCTGCTGCTGAAGCAGGCGGCGCAGGAGGCCGGCTTCGACATCATGGTCGGCTGCATGGTCGCCACCTCGCTCGCCATGGCGCCGGCGGTCCTGCTGGCCCAGGGGGCGCGCTACGTCGATCTCGACGGGCCGCTGCTGCTGGCCGAGGATCGCACGCCGGCCCTGCATTACGACGGCGGCACGCTGTGCCCGCCGGCCCCCGAACTTTGGGGATGAGCGTCCCGGCCGGCAATCTGCTGGCGGGTCTGCCGTCTGGTTCCTTACCGGACGAGCTTTTCACGACATTGTCGGAAACGGCATCATCCGGGACGGTGCGCATCGAGCGCATCCTGTCCACCGGTCAGACATCGCCGGACGGCTTCTGGTACGATCAGGACTGGGACGAGTTCGTGCTCGTCGTCCAGGGCGGCGCCCGCTTGCAGCTTGAGGGCGAGGCGGAACGTGCGCTCGGCCCCGGCGATTGGGTGATGATCCCCGCCCGGCGGCGCCACCGCGTGGCTTGGACCGATCCCGACGCCCCGACCGTCTGGCTGGCCGTCCACATCGGCGAACCGGATGGAATGACTGAAGGAATGGACGAATGACCATCGACGTCGCGCGCGCGCGCGCGGAGACTCCGGGGACCCGGCACGTCGCCCATTTCAACAACGCCGGGGCTGCCCTGGCGCCTCAGCCGGTGCTGGACGCCGTGATCGCGCATCTGACGTTGGAGGCCACCATCGGGGGCTACGAGGCGGCGGAGCGGGCCGACGACCGGCTGGAGGGCGTCTACGACTCCGTGGCCCGCCTGCTCGCCTGCTCGCGCGCGGAGGTGGCCCTGACGGAGAGCGCGACGGCGGCCTGGGGCATGGCCTTCAACGCGCTGGCCGCCTTGCCGGGGGAGGGCTTCCGGTCCGGCGACCGCATCCTGACGGCGCGCGCCGAATACGCCGCCAACCTGATCCCCTTCCTGCAAGCCTCCCGGCGTACCGGCGTGGTGGTCGAGGTGATCCCCAGCGACGAGACCGGCCAGACCTCCGTCGCGGCGCTGGAGGCGATGATCGGGGAGCCGGGGAAGGGGCCGGTTCGGCTGATCGCCATCACCCACATTCCGACCAACGGCGGGCTGGTCAACCCGGCGGCCGCCATTGGGCGGGTAGCGCGGCGGCACGGCATTCCCTATCTGCTCGACGCCTGCCAGACGGTCGGGCAGATGCCGGTGGACGTCGAGGCGCTGGGCTGCGACTTCCTGTCGGCGACCGGGCGCAAGTTCCTGCGCGCGCCGCGGGGCACCGGCTTCCTCTATGTCCGCAAGGAGTGGCTCGACCGCATCGAGCCGTACACGCTCGACCACAGCGGCGGCGCGCTGGCCGGGCCGGACCGCTACACCATGCGCCCCGACGCCCGCCGCTTCGAGCTGTGGGAGAGCAACACCGCCGCCCGGCTTGGTTTGGGGGTGGCGGTGGATTACGCGCTTTCCTGGGGGCTGGAGGCGATCCGCGACCGCGCCTTCGCGCTGGCGGACAGGCTGCGGCACGGTCTGGACGCGCTTCCCGGCGTGACGGTGCGCGATCTCGGGGCGGAACGCTGCGCCATCGTCACCTTCACGGTGGATGGCCATGACCCGCGGGCGATCAAGGCCGCTCTGCGCGGCCAGGGGATCAACCTGTCGGTGTCCTCCGCGCCCTCGACCCCCTTCGACATGGAGGCCCGCGGGCTGACCGAGGTCATCCGCGCCTCTCCCCATTATTACAACGACGAGGCGGAGGTGGAGCGGCTTCTGGCGGCGGTGAAAGCGCTGTAGGCTCTACAGCACCGACTCCACGACGTCGGCCACACCTTCCGCGTAGCGGTCCCAGGTCAGCCCGGCCAGGAAGGCGGCACCCGCCCGCCCGATGGCTGCGGCGCGGTCGCGGTCGGCCCACAGCCCTTCCAGCGCCGCGACGATCTCCTCCACGTCGCTTTCGCCCCAGCCCTCGGTGCCGAAGGAGGCCTGGACGGTGCCCTGCCGGGTCAGCGGGACGCAGCGGTCCGCCCCGATCAGGTCGAGATGCCCGGTGTTGGCCGACAGGATGGCGGGCACGCCGCAGGCCATCGCTTCCATGGCGACGAGGTTGGTCCCGCCCTCGCCGCGGTTGGGGAACAGGCCGACGTCGACCTCGCGCAGGATGCGGGCCATGTCGGCGTTGGGCACCGGGCCGAGGTCCATCACCTGATCGGCGCGCAACCCGTTGGCGACCGCCCAGCCCGCCCCGTCGAACTGCCCGTCCTCGTGGAAGCACACCGGCGCCACGGCGGGGTTGGCCTCCAGCGAGCGGGCGCTTTCCGGCCAGGGGTTGTGCCATGCCGTCAGCAGCAGCGCCTCCGGATGGCGCTCGGCGAAGGCGCGGAAGCCGAGCAGGGCGAGGTCCTGCCCCTTGCGGAACTCTGGCTTGCCGCCGGAGAAGACCACGAAGCGGTCCTTGAACCAGCCGATCTTGGGCGCCGGGTGGAAGTGCGTGGGATCGACGCCTTGCAGCACCGTCCGCACTGGCCCGATGCCGGCGCCGGTCAGCACCCGCTCGACGAAGCTGGACCCGGCGACGATGGCCGAGCATTGCTTCGCCCGCGCCCGGCCCTCCGCGTCGATGGCGCTGTCCTCCAGATAGCAGACGCCGACGGTGGGCAGGCCTTGCAGGGTCACGCCCTCCACCGACCGGCTGCCGACGAGGTTGTTGCCGAGCCCGCGCAGCACCGGCACCGACACCTTGACCTCCTGCCCCCCATGGGGCGCGATCTGCTGGCAGAGCGCCTCGGACTCGCGGACGAAGCCGCTCATGCGCCGCCATTCCAGCGGGGACAGCGCGATGTCCTCCAGCCGCAGCGGCAGCGAGCAGACCGGCACCAGCCGCCCGTTGCGCGTCCAGCTGAGCGCCAGTTGCAGCCCGTTGACGCCCCAGCCGCTGTAGCTGGACAGTCCCCATTGGATGACGGCGGGCTGGGCGGTGGGCATGGTTCGTCCTTCGAGCAGATTTTTCCTCTCCCCTCCGGGGAGGCTGTCTCTTATACACATCTGACGCTGCCGACGATTATACGC
>NZ_JAUQTX010000010.1:0-52824 GCF_059803775.1 Azospirillum sp. UFLA03-27
ACGCGATAGCTGTTATAGTCTCGTGGGCTCGGAGATGTGTATAAGAGACAGGGGATCGTCGGGGGTGGCCGCGCCGCCGAGATACTGACGCCAGTACCAGCGCATCCGCGCCGTCGTCAGGCCGTACCGCCCATCGCCGAACCGACGGTGCGACACGGTGTCGAAGTCATGCGCGAACATGCCGTAGAACAGGAGCCCGAAGGACACCTGAGGCTCCCCCGGCGCACGGGCGGCGAGGGCGAGGCCAAGCGCGAGGTTGGCTCCGGCGGAGTCGCCGCCAACCGCGATCCGGGCCGCGTCGATCCCATGCTCCGCCCCAACGGCGGCAACCCAACGCAGGGCCGCCAGCGCCTCCTCATGCTGGTGCGGGAAGCAGCGCTCCGGCGCCAGACTGTAGCGCACCGCGCAGACCACGGCGCCGCTGTGCAGGGCGAGCAGCCTCAGCAGCCGGTCATGGGTGTCCACGCTGTTCACGACGAAGCCACCGCCGTGGAAATAGACCAGGACGGGCAACCTCGCGGCACCACGATCCGCCGGGCGGTAGAGGCGCAACGCCAAAGGGCCGGCGGGACCGGCCGCGGCCACCTCCGTCACATCGACGGCAAGCGGCGCGGGACCGTTCAGAAAGGCGTGATAACGCTCCGCCGCCGCACGGGCTTCGGCGAGAGGAAGACTCAAGGGATCGGCGGGAGCGGCGCCGAGACGGGCGGCCGCCTCGTTCATCGCGATGACCTGAGGGTCCAGGCGTGCCGTCGTGGGCTGCACGGTTGTGGGCCGCAAGATGGTGTCCGGCATGACATCCTCCTTCTCAACCGAAGCGACGGCGGACAGCCGCGCGGACCGGGAGCGGTGCCGGCAATCGGGAAAGCCTCCGACTGCCGGGCGGAAATCAACACTGGGCACCATGATAAACACTTTAAATCTACTATGTAAATAGGTTTATTTGATCTTTAATTACACGCTTGAAATGTTCTTACGCGGAAAGGCGTTTCCTCACATTCCAGCGGACGAGGGCCAACGCGGCGTCGGCGCATTGGCTGCGCAGTTCCGGCACCGCGGTCATCTCCCAGAATGGTGCACGGCTGACCGGGCCGAGCGCGAAGAGGCGGTCGGACACCGCCCCACCCTCGCCGATCAATGCCCCCTCCTCGGTGACGTCGAGGCCGAGGCGCAAGGGGTCGGGGCGGGCCAGCCCCTGCTGAAGCAAGGCGCGCATCAGCGGATGGCGGATGCGCCCGAAGTCGCACTCGGTGCCGGTCGCGTTGACGATGGTGCCCACCGTGCGTGTCCAGAGCGCGTCTTCGGCGCCCCGCGCGCGGACCGTCGCCTCCACCCCCTCGGGGGTCAAGGCCAGAGCCTGAAGGCGCCCGGCGCGGACGGTCAGTTGCCCGCTCTCGCGCAGGCCATCAATGCGTGCGGCCACCTCCGGCGCCATGCGGTGGCGGTGCACCTCCCAGTAAGGCCGGGCGTGACGCAGGAAGCGCTGCCGCTCCTCCAGCGGCAGATGCTTCCAGATCAGCGGGTGGAAGGGCCGCAGGGAGTCGAAGGCGGCACGCCAGTCCAGCCCCTCCTCCCGCGCGCGGCGGACGTCGGCCTTAAGGGCGATCAGCACGTCCAGCACCGTGCCGGGCATCGTCTGGGGATGGACGAAGCTCTTGAAGGGACGCGTCTCCAGATGGGTGGTGGGCAGCAGCCCGCGGCGAGACAGCGCCAGGATCGGACCGCGGTGGCCCTGGTTCTCCAGGGACAGCACGACGTCGACCATCGTCAGCCCGGTGCCGAGGATCAGCACCGGCGCGTCCGGATCGATGGCGGCGACGGCCTCGCGGTTCCAGGGATCGCCGATGAAGCGCTCCGACGCGAAGACCTCCGGCGCCGCGATGCGCGGCGGCGAAGGGGGAAAATGCCCGACGCAGAGCACCGCCCGGTCCACCGCGAGGCTGTCCCCGTTGGCGAGCCGCAGACGCACGCCGCTGCCGGCGACGCCGTCCAGCGCCGCATCCACCGCTTCCGCCTGCACCGTGTCGAGCGTCACATGGGCGGGAGCCTCCGCCTGGGCCTCGCGCAGCACGTCCTGGATGTACGCGCCGTAGAGCCGGCGCGACACAAAGGCATGGCCGCTCGGCGGCACGTCGCCACCGAGGTCCTTCGCCCACAGCCAGCGTAGGAAGTGGCGCGGGTCGTCGGGATAGGCGCTCATGTTGTAGGCGCGCACGTTCAACAGATGCGCCGCGCTGTCGGTGGAATAGGCCAGCCCGGTGCCCAGCGTGCCGGCACGCTCGATCAGATGGATGCGCGTCGGCTCCTCCGCCTTGCGCAGAAGGTGGGCCGCCAGGATACTGCCGGTGAAGCCGGCGCCGACGATGGCGATGCTGTGCGCGGTGTCGTGGGACGGCATGCTCGTCGTTCCTCTCCCTGTGTCCAGCACCCCGCGGGGCGCCCCCGAATTGACATCATTAGAGCACCATGAATCCCTATTTAACAAGTTGGCTTTTGCCGTATCGTATGTGCTTTCATATGCCACGCGTCAAAAACAACTTATAAAATTTGTTGATTTCCCTTGACCATCAGGACCCGGACCGCAGAATGACCATGGGCAAGCGTGCACCCTTCGTCGTCGGAATCACCGACCACATGATCCCTCCGCCGGACCTGGAGGCGGCGGTTCTCGACGGCTGTGCCGAGGTGGATTTCCTCGACACCCGCCGCGAGGAGGATCTGGACCCGGAGCGTCTGGCCCGGCTGGACGTGCTGCTGGTGTGGAGCACCCGCATCGGCCCGGCGACGGTGGCCAAGCTGCCGCGCTGCCGCGTCGTCGTGCGGTTCGGTGTCGGCTACGACAAGGTCGACGTGGCGGCGCTGGAGGCCGCGGGCATTCCCTTCTGCAACAACCCGGACTATGGGACGGAGGAGGTGGCCGACCACGCCGTCTCCCTGCTGCTCTCCCTGCAGCGCCGCCTGTGGGAGCATGACGCCCGCGCCCGCGGCTACAGCACGACGTGGCAGGCCAACACCCTGACCCCGCTGCGGCGGTCCAGCGCGGCGACGGTCGGCGTCGTTGGCGTGGGGCGGATCGGCACGGCGGTGGTGAACCGGCTGAAGCCCTTCGGCTACCGCATCCTCGGCTACGATCCGCAGCAGCCGGCCGGGCACGAGAAGGCGGTCGGCTACCGCCGCGTCCGCCGGCTCGACGAGTTGCTGGCCGAATCCGACATCGTGACCTTCCACTGCCCGCTGACGCCGGAGACCCGCGGCCTGATCGACGCGGACTTCCTGGCGAAGCTGAAGCCCGGCGCCCTGCTGGTGAACACGGCGCGCGGCGAGATGTTCGCCGGGCTGGACCCGCTGGAGGCGGCGCTGCGCAGCGGCCAGGTCGCCGCGGTGGGGACCGACGTGCTGCCGACCGAACCGCCCGCCCCTCACCCGCTGCTGGACGCGTGGCGCCGACGGGAGTCCTGGCTGGAAGGCCGTCTCGTGGTCACGCCGCACAACGCGTTCCATTCCGACGAGGCGGCGATCGAGATGCGCCGCAACGCCGCCGAGACCGCCCGCCTGTTCCTGGAGGACGGGGTTCTGCGCAACCGCATCCTGCCCTGACCCCACCCGGTCAGGCCCCCAGGAAGGCCGGAACGTCGAGGCCGAGCGCGCCCCCGATCCCGTGCAGGGCGCGCACGGTGTCGGGGTCGAGCGTGATGCCGTGTTCGGCGGCCAACACCCGGCTCCGCCGCTCCGGCCCGCCGGGCACCAGCACGCCGTCACCGCCCGGCACTGGCGGGGTGTCCTGGATGTGGTCCAGCACCGCGTCGGTCAACGCCTGCCAGCCGCCGTCCTCCGCACCGGACACCCGCGCCGGGTCGATCAGGAAGGCCAGCGCGTTGTTCACCACCCGGCCCGGACGCAGGTTCTCC
Source organism: Azospirillum sp. UFLA03-27 (assembly GCF_059803775.1). Classification (NCBI taxonomy): domain Bacteria; kingdom Pseudomonadati; phylum Pseudomonadota; class Alphaproteobacteria; order Rhodospirillales; family Azospirillaceae; genus Azospirillum; species Azospirillum sp. UFLA03-27. Next base: position 3,909 of record NZ_JAUQTX010000010.1, read on the forward strand.
GGCAGGGCCGGCAGCCCGCCGGCCAGCGCCCCGGCGAGGATCTCGCAGGCGAGCGCCAGCCCGTAACCCTTATGCCCGCCAAAGGGCAGGATGGCGCCGGTCGGATCGCGGAACATCACGCCGGGGTCGCGCGTCGGCGCGCCCCGTTCGTCGATCAGCAGGCCGTCGGCGACCTCCTTCCCGGAGGCGGCAGCGACACGGCATTTGTTGGCCGCCACCGCGCTGGTCGCGAAATCCAGCAGGAAGGGTGAATGGCCCGGCGTGGCGGGAACGGCGATGCAGATCGGGTTGGTGCCCAGCCGCGGCCGCCCGCCGCCATGGGGTGCGGCCAGAGGCCGGCTGACCACGTTGACGAAGAAGACGCCGATCAAGCCGGCCGCGATGCACTGCTCACCGTAGGAGCCGACCCGCCCGATGTGGTGGGCGTTGCGCAGGGCGAGCACGCAGGCCCCACCGGCCTTGGCCCGCGCGATGGCGAGGTCCGTCGCCTCCCGCGCGATCACCTGCCCATAGCCAACCTCCCCGTCCACCACCAGGAACGGCGCCTCGTCGCGGACGACGCGGGCGTGCCGGTTGGGTTGCAGGTGGCCCAGCCCCAGGCTCTTCGCGTAGACGGCGATCTGGCACACGCCGTGGCTGGCGTGGCCGGTGGCGTCGGAGTCCACGAGGTTGGCGGCGACGATGGCCGCCTCCTCCGGGCTGCTGCCGGACCGTTGCAGGATGGCTTCCAGAAGGGCCACCAGACGGTCCGCGGCGTAGGGTTCGCCCATCCTCAGAACACCGAATAGTCGATGGGCAGGTGGCGGTCGAGCGTCCGGTGGACGGGCGGCAGCGGGTACTTCAGCCCGGTCGCGCAGTTGAACAGCACGGCGCGCTCGTCGCGGCCCACCCGCCCATCGGCCAGCGCCTGCTTGTAGGCGGCGTAGGTGGCGGCGCCCTCCGGGCACAGCAGGAATCCCTCCTCCCGCGCCGCCTCGTCAAGGGCCGCCTGGATGGCCTCGTCCGGCACGGCGACGGCGAAGCCGCCGCTCTCCCGCACGGCGCGCAGAATCAGAAAGTCGCCGACCGCCTGCGGCACGCGGATGCCGGACGCGATGGTGTGCGCGTCCGGCCAGCGCGGGGCGTGCTCCTCCCCGGCCTCGTAGGCGCGGACCATCGGGGCGCAGCCGGCGGCCTGCACCGCGACCATGCGCGGGCGCTTGGACCCGATGAAGCCGATGGCCTCCAGCTCGGCGAAGGCCTTCCACATGCCAATCAGCCCGGTGCCGCCGCCGGTCGGGTAGAAGATGACGTCCGGCACCTCCCAGCCGAGCTGCTCGGCCAGTTCCAGACCCATGGCCTTCTTGCCTTCGATCCGGTAGGGCTCCTTCAGGGTGGAGACGTCGAACCAGCCGGCCTTGGCCTTGCCCTCCCCCACGATCTTGCCGCAGTCGTCGATCAGCCCGTTGACGCGGTAGACCGTGGCGCCCTGGAGTTCGATCTCCGAGACGTTGACCTCCGGCGTGTCCTCTGGGCAGAAGATCGTCGTCTTGATGCCCGCCCGCGTCGCGTAGGCGGCCAGCGCCGCGCCGGCGTTGCCGTTGGTCGGCATGGCCATGTGCTTGATTCCGAAAGCCTTCGCCATGGACACCGCCATGACCAGCCCGCGCGCCTTGAAGGAGCCGGTGGGCAGCCGCCCTTCGTCCTTCACCAGCAGCTCGGCAGCGCCCAGCTTGGCGGCGAGCTTGGGCAGCGCGACCAGCGGGGTCACCGCCTCGCCCAGGCTGACGATGTCCTGCACCCGGCGCACCGGCAGCAGTTCGCGATAGCGCCACAAATCCTGCGGGCGTTCGGCCAACGCGTCCTTGGTCAGCGCACCGCGCACCCCCTCCAGGTCGTAGCGGACGAGCAGCGGCTTTCCGGCCTTGGACAGGTTGTGGACGGTGTCGGCCTCGTACCGCTCGCCGGTGTAGGCGCATTCCAGATGCGTGACGAAGGTCGGGCGCTCGGTGGTCAGGTTGCTGTCGAAAGGCACGGATGGATTTCCTTGCTGAAGGCTCACGTCAATCCCCTCTTCCCAGAGGAGCGAGGGCTTATCGGACCATTCCCCACTTGCGGACGGTGTGGGTCTCGATCCAGCGGAAGACGACGTTCTCGACGACGAGGCCGATCAGGATGACGGTGACGAGGCCGGCGAACACCTTGTCGATGTACAGCTCGTTGCGGTTTTGGAAGATGAACCAGCCCAGCCCGCCCTTGCCCGACGAGACGCCGAACACCAACTCCGCCGCGATCAGCGTGCGCCAGGCGAAGGCCCAGCCGACCTTCAACCCGGTCAGGATGGCCGGAAAGGCCGCCGGAATCAGCATGGTGACGACGTAGCGGATGCCGCTCAGCCCGTAATTCCGTCCGGCCATGCGCAGCGTTTCCGACACCGAGGTGAAGCCGGCGTGCGTGTTCAGCGCCAGAGGCCACAGAACGGCGTGGACGAGAACGAAGGTCAGGCTGACCGCCCCCAGCCCGAACCACAGCATGGCGATGGGCAGCAGCGCGATGGCCGGCAAGGGGTTGAACATGGAGGTCAGCGTGGACAGCACGTCGTTGCCGATGCGCGTGGACACCGCGAAGCTGGTCAGCAGAATGGCCAGCACCACGGCGATGGCGTAGCCCTTCAGAAGAACCGACAGCGACACCCAGGCCATCGACAGCAGGTTCTCCCGCCAGATCGCCTCCCACAGCGCCGCGACGGTGGCGGTGAAGGTGGGAAACATCAGCGGGTTGTTCTGCCACGTCGCGGCGATCTGCCAGAGCAGCGCCACCGCGGCCAGAACGGCGAAGCGGCGGAGCGCGGTGATGTTGCCGATCCGCTCCCACAGGGACAGCGGTCGGGCGACGTCACCGATCGGGCCGGTGGTGGCGACCGTCCGTTCATACTCCGGGCGGACGGGCGGCACACGGCGGCCTTGCGGCGCCAGGGACAGGCCGGTCATGACGGCAGCCCCTTCACCGTTTCCACCTCGTCGGCGAACAGCATGGTGTGGATGCGCTGGGCGGTGTCCTGGAACGCCGGGCTGCCGACCGCGAAGTGATCGTAGCGGTCGCAGTTCAGCTCAGCCTTCACCTGCCCGGGATGCGGCGACAGCACCAGGATGCGCGAGCCGACGACCAGCGCCTCCTCGATGGAATGGGTGACGAACAGCACGGTGAAGCGCAGATCGTCCCAGAGCTGGAGCAGTTCCTCCTGCATCTTGCGGCGGGTCAGCGCGTCCAGCGCCGCGAAGGGCTCGTCCATCAGCAGGATGTCCGGCTCCATCGCCATGGCGCGGGCGATGGCGACGCGCTGTTTCATCCCGCCCGACAGCATGTGCGGATGCACGTCGGCGAACTTGGACAGGTTCACCCGTGCGATGCAGTCCAGCGCCTTCTCCTCGGCCTCCCGGCGCGACGCCTTGCCGCTGGCGAGCAGCGGGAACATGACGTTCTGCTTCACCGTCTTCCAGGGCGGAAGCTGATCGAACTCCTGGAACACCATCATGCGGTCCGGCCCCGGCCCGGTCACCGCGCGCCCGTTCAGACGAATGGCCCCCTCCACCGGCGCCAGGAAGCCGCCCACCGCCTTCAGCAGCGAGGACTTGCCACAACCGGACGGCCCCAGCAGGACATAGCGTTCCGCCTGGAACACCTGGAAATCGACGCGGTAGGTCGCGGTCACCAGATGGCGGCGCGTCTTGTACTGGAGCGTCACACCGGACACGTCCAGCAGCGGGCGTTCGGACACGCCGGCGCTGCCCACGCTGTCGGTGTCCACGCTGGCGGGATAGGTGAAGGCGTTCATCGGCTCAGCTCCCGGTTTCGCCGTGCAGGTCTTCGAAGAACAGGTCCTTCCAGGAGGCCGGCTTGTTCTTCATGGCGCCGACCTTGTGCATGAAGTCGGCGAAAGCCCCGACGCGGGCGGGGGAGACGGTGAACTGGTTGTCCGGGTCGTCGAGGATGCTGACGACGAAGGCCTTGTCGAGGTCGCCCCGGTTTTGCGCCAGATAGATGTCCGCCGCCGCGGAATGGTCGGCGTTGATGACGTCCATCGCCTCCTTCAGCGCGCCGAGGAAAGCCTGATAGGTCTTCGGATTCTTGGCGCGGAAGGCTTCCTTCGCCCAGATCAGGTTGAAGGTGTGCGGCCCGCCCAGCACGTCGTAGGAGCTGAAGACCTTGTGGATCTTCGGGTCGCGGAGCTGCTGGTACTGGAACGGCGGGCCGGAGATGTGGCCGGTGATCTCCGACGAACCGGACAGCAGGGCGGCGGTGGCGTCGGGGTGCGGCAGCGAGACGGTCAGCTTGTCGAGCGCGTCGAACTTGCCTTCTCCGAACTCCTTCTCCACGGCCATCTGGAGGACGCGGGCCTGGACGCCGACCTTCACCGCCGGCAGGGCGATCTTGTCCTTGTCGGTGAAGTCCTTGAGCGTCTTGACGGTCTGGTTGGTGGTGGTCAGGAACAGCGGCATGCTGTTCAGGGCGGCGATGGCCTTGACGTTGGCGTTGCCCTTGGTGCGGTCCCAGATGGTCAGCAGCGGCCCGACGCCCGCTGACCCCAGATCGATGGAATCCGACAGCAGCGCGTCGTTCATCGCGGCCCCTCCGGAGAGCTGCACCCACTCCACATTGATGTCGAGACCCAGCTCCTTGCCGTGCTTTTCGATCAGCTTCTGATGGCGCAGCACATGCAGCGGCAGATAGCCCAGCCCATACTGTTCGGCGATCCGTATCCGGCCTTCCGCCGCCGCCGGACCGGCCAGCGCTGCGGCGGCAAGCCCCAGCCCGGCCAAGGCGCAGAGCGCGTGGCGGATGACACGTCCAGGGTTGACCATACGAACCTCCGATAAATTTTACCTAATCTCTAGTAGGAAAATGACATCATGATTCCACGAATGATTCAACAGGGAAAATCGCATTTAAATACAGATTAAATATGTTATTTATGCACAAAAGAAGATCGCGGAGCCGGCACGCCAGCCTGCCGGCTCCGCGACGCTTCGGACCGGCACGAGGGACGTGGACCCCCGCGCCGCATCCGGAGGACGTCAGGCGGCGAGGCTTGGCTTGCGGCCAAGCACGCGGGTCACGCTGGGACGGCCATCGACGCCGACCACCACATCGCCGGCCACCGTCGTGCGGCGGACGACGCGGGGACGGTCGCCGTAATCGTCGACGGCGCGGTGGATGGTGGCGCGGTTGTCCCAGATCGCCACGTCGCCCGGCGACCAGTGCCAGCGCACCGTGTTTTCCGGACGGGTGACGTGGTCCGTGAAGATACCGATCAGCCGGTTGGAATCGGAGGTGCCGAAGCCGACCAGCCGTTGCAGGAAATGCCCGACCAGCAGCGTGCGCTCACCGGTGACCGGATGCACGGAGACCAGCGGATGCTCCGTCTCGTAGACGGTGGAGGTGAAGACCTCGTTGAAGCGCTTCAGCCCGTCCTCGCGGACGTTTCCGCGGTCGCCCACGTAATCGTACTGGTTGGTGTGGATCGCCCGCAGCTTGTCGGCCAACTCACGCAGCGGCTCCGGCAGTTCGGCGTAGGCCGCCACCGTGTTGCCCCACAGCGTGTCGCCGCCGCGGTCCGGCAGTTCATGCGGGCGCAGGATGGTGATGCTGGGATAATCGCCGAGGAAGGTGATGTCGGCGTGCCAGGAGCTGGCGCGCTCCCCGCGGGAGCCGTCCACGTCCAGGATGCCTTCGGTCCCGCCGAGCGACGGGACAGTCGGATGGCCGACCAGGCTGCCCCACAGCCGCCCAAACGCCTCCTGCTGGATATCGTCAATGTGGTGCTGGTCGCGGACGAAGATCACCTTGTACTCGTGGACGGCGTCCTGGATCGCCTTCAGCACCGCCGGGTGCAGATCGCCGGACAGGGTGACGCCGCGCAGTTCGGCGCCGATGTTGCCGTTGATGGGCTTGATGTCAAACGCGTTGGGAAGGCTCATCGGAATGTCTCCATTATCAAGTAAGGAATGACGCGAAAACGGTGAACGGGAAAACGGTGAGCGATCGGGAAGTGAAAGACCGGCGTCAGGTCAGCTCCCTGCTTCGCCATGCAAGATCGGGAAGGTATAGTCCTTCCATGAGGTCGGCCTGGTCTTGATCGAACCGACGCGGTGCATGAAATCGGCGATCACGCCGGTGTTGTGCGGAACCTGGGAATAGCTGATGTCCGGGTTGTCGAGCAGCGCCACCACCTCGTCCTGGGTCAGCTTGCTGCGCTCCTCCGCCAGATAGATGCGGGCAGCCTCGGCCTTGTCGTGCTTGATCAGGGCGAAGCCGTCACCCAGCGCCTTCACCACGGCGGCGGTGAGCTTCGGGTTCTCGTCGTAGAATTTCTGCGTGGCGTAGGACAGCACCAGCGTCGCTTCGCCGATCACGTCGCGCGAGTTCAGGATGCGGTGGACGTTCGGGTGGGCGAGCTGCTGCGACCCGTAGGTCGGGGTGGTGATGTGGCCGGTGATTTCCGTCTTGCCGGAAACCAGCGCCGCGGTGGCGTCCGGCGGGCTCAGCGTCGTGGTCAGCGGCTCGAAGTCATACTGGTGACCCGGCCCGAACTCCTTCTCCGCGGCGATCTGGAGAATGACCGAATTGATGGAGACCTTCACCGCCGGCACCGCGATGCGGTCCTTGTCGGTCAGGTTGCGGATGCTGCGGACGTTCGGGTTGTTGCTGTTGAGCCAGTAGGCCGAGGAGTCCAGCCCCGAGATGGCCTTCACGCCGATACCGCCGCGCGTCTTGTCCCAGACGGTCAGCAGCGGCGCGATGCCGGCGGAGACGATATGGGCGTTGCCGCTCAGCAGCGCGTCGTTGGCGGCGACCCCGCCGTTCAACACCAGCCAGTTGACCTTGAGCGGCCCGATCCCCTGCTCCTCGGCGTGTTTTTCGATCAGCCCCTGGTTCTTGGCGATCATCAGCGGCAGGTAGCCCAGCCCGTACTGGATGGCGATGGTCAGGTCCGTCGCCTCGGCCCGCGCGCCACCGGAGGCAAGGAGGGCCACGCCCGCCGCCAGGGTCATGCCGAGAAAAGCCCGTCTTGCGGTGGACCCGACCCGTTTCACACCCGCTGTCATCGAAGCCTCCCGAGATGGCGTCACCAAGGTTGATTTGTGCCTCGATCACACCAATCCAGCGTCGTCCTGTCAAATAAAATATACTAACTTAATAGATTTTCAAAGCCTAAAATTACATATTTATTTTGTTTTTTAAGCCGTCTGTGTTTGTCACGGCATCGCTCTCACAAGGGCGCGCGAACCACCTTCCACCGGACCATTCCAGGCACCGATTGCGCATGAAAAAAAGCCGCCAGGAGCTTCGCTGCTCCTGACGGCCTTCCGTGTTCAATCCTTATCGACGGCAACCGCCGCGGATCATTCCCACTCGATGGTGCCGGGTGGCTTCGACGTGATGTCGTAGACCACCCGGTTCACGCCACGCACCTCGTTGACGATGCGGTTCGACACGCGGGCCAGGAAGTCGTGCGGGAACGGGTACCAGTCGGCGGTCATGCCGTCGGTGGAGGTCACCGCGCGCAGGGCCAGCACATGGTCGTAGGTCCGCCCGTCGCCCATCACGCCCACGGTGCGCACCGGCAGCAGCACCGCGAAGGCCTGCCAGATCGCGTCGTAGAGACCGGCGTTGCGGATCTCCTCCAGATAGACCGTGTCGGCCTTGCGCAGGATGTCCAGCTTCTCCGGGGTGATCTCGCCGGGAATGCGGATGGCGAGGCCGGGACCGGGGAAGGGGTGACGCCCGATGAAAGCCGCCGGCAGGCCGAGTTCGCGGCCGAGCGCGCGGACCTCGTCCTTGAACAGCTCGCGCAGCGGCTCGACCAGCTTCAGCTTCATGCGCTCCGGCAGGCCGCCGACGTTGTGGTGCGACTTGATGGTGACCGAGGGGCCGCCGGTGAAGGACACGCTCTCGATCACGTCGGGGTACAGCGTGCCCTGGGCCAGGAACTGCGCGCCGCCGACCTTGGCGCTCTCTTCGTCGAACACCTCGATGAACAGGCCGCCGATGATCTTCCGCTTCTGCTCCGGGTCGGTGACGCCGGCCAGCTTGCCCAGGAACAGATCGGACGCGCTCCGGTGGACCAGCGGGATGTTGTAGTGGTCGCGGAACAGCGTCACCACCTCCTCCGCTTCGCCGGCGCGCATCAGGCCGGTGTCGACGAAGATGCAGGTGAGCTGGTCGCCGATGGCCTCGTGGATCAGCACGGCGGCCACCGAGGAATCGACGCCGCCCGACAGGCCGCAGATCACCTTGCCGCTGCCGACCTGGGCGCGGATCTTCTCGATGGCCTGCTGTTTGAAGGCGGCCATGGTCCAGTCGCCCTTCAGCCCGGCGACGCGGTGCACGAAGTTCGCCAGGAGCTGCGCGCCGTGCGGGGTGTGCACGACCTCCGGGTGGAACTGCACGCCGTAGAACTGGCGGGCGTCGTCGGCGATGGCGGCGAAGGGCGCACCGTCGCTGACCGCCACGGCCTGGAAGCCGTCCGGCAGGGCGGTGACGCGGTCGCCGTGGCTCATCCACACCTGCTCGCGCGAACCCACATCCCAGAGGCCGTCGAACAGCGCGCAGGTCTGCTTCACCTCGATGAAGGCGCGCCCGAACTCGCGGTGATCGGAGCCCGACACGGCGCCGCCGAGCTGGTGGCACATCGTCTGTTGGCCGTAGCAGATGCCCAGGACCGGAACGCCCAGCGTGAAGACCACCTCCGGCGCGCGGGGGCCGTTCTCCTCGGTGACGGAAGCCGGGCTGCCCGACAGGATGATCGCCTTCGGCGCGTAGTCGCGAATCCGCTCCTCGCTCATGCTGAACGGATGGATCTCGCAGTAAACGCCGGCTTCACGGACGCGGCGGGCGATGAGCTGGGTCACCTGCGACCCGAAATCGAGGATGAGAACGCGCTCGGCGGACATGGACGACAACCTGATGCGGGGGGACAAGCCCCTGACTACCGCATTTCAGGCCCCGCGGACAAGCGTGCAAGCGGGGCGAGGTCGCGCCAGCCATAGGCGATCTCCACCAGCTCCGCCCCGGCGAAGCGGATGGGCCGCTCCGCCACCCGGACACCGCCCAACCGCTCGTAGAACCAGCGCGCCGGGTTGTCGCGCAGACACCAGACCACGGCGGTGCGCTTGCCGCCCTCCTGGAGCCGCTCCGCCATGGTCGCCATCAGGCGACGGCCCAACCCCTGCCCCTGAGCCTCGTCCAGCAGATAGAGGGCGTAGAATTCCCCCTCGTACCCTTCCACGGGAATGCGGCGCCCGCCGTAGGTGGCGAATCCCACCACCGAGTCCGCACCGTCCACCACGACCAGGGCGCCCTGCCCCGGCCCGTGCGCCTGGACGGCGTTGTGCCAGCGCATCGCCGCGGCGGCTTCCGACAGGTTGACGAGATAGGCATCGGGGACGAGGCCCGGATAGGTGGATTGCCACGTGGCGACATGGACCTTGGCGATGCCCACCGCGTCCGACGGGCGCGCGTCGCGAATCACCAGCGCTTCATCCATGGGACATCTCCGGACCCGTTGCCCACCCCAATGGAAACTGGGAGCCGGGCCGGAGGATGTCCAGTCAGCCAAAAGGGCCGGGACGGGGCGACGGTGGAAGGCCGCCGCGCCACCGGCCTTCGGGTTACTGGGCCGGAAGGGCCGGAACGCCCGCCTGCCACTGGTCCCAGTGGGAAACGATGTGGTCGGTCATGCGCGAGCCGACCAGCGCCACGTTCCCCACCGTCTCGGCAAACCCGCCAGCGGTCTCGCCCGGCTTCGGGTCGAGATGCTCCAGCGTGGTCTCCTTGGGGTTGCCCTGGTCGAAGTTGACCGCGCCACGCAGGCTCATCACCCGGTCCGAGCCGAGGGTGCGCTTGATGACCAGAGTGATCGCCGCGGCCTCCATCTCGGTGATGACGTAATCGTCGGCGCCGTAGAGCTTGGCGATGTACTGCGCCTGCTCGGACATGCCGGGGCCGTGGAAGAAGGTGTCGCCGGTCATGTGCGTGCCGGTGCCGACGAAGGGCGCGCGCCGGGCGGCGTCCTGCGGGTAGCGCTGGCGGTAGGCGCGGGCGCTGTCGGAGTCCTTCAGCGGCGTGTCGCCGGTCAGCTTCATCGCCCAGGATACCAGAGTCGGGTTCAGCTGGAACAGGCGGACGGACTCGTAGCCCTTGCGCGGCATGAAGGTCGGCTCACCCGGTTTGCCCTCCTCCGGCGCCCAGCGGTGGCCCAGATCGTAATCCACCAGCCACGTCGCCCAGTTGACCTCGGCGATTGTGCCGCGCGACGGCGGAGTGCCGGCCACGCCGGAGATGATGAAATAGGCCTGCGACAGGTCGAGCTGCGGGTTCAGCAGGATGGCCTGCATGGATGCGGAGGAGCTGACCTTGCCCATGCCGAGAACCGCACCGCAGACGCCGTCGGCGTTGCAGTAGACGGGGTTCAACGCGCCCTTCACGGTGATCGGCTCGGCGGACTGCCAGTAGCGCTCGTACCAGTTCTGGAACTCGCCGGCGCGGTCGCCGGTGTTCTTGCCGATCTCGAACATGGCGCCGACAAACACCTTGACCTTGACCGGCTCAGCCGCTTCGGCGGAGGTGCCCAGCCCCAACAGAAAAAGGGCGGACAGGGCGGTGCTCCGCCAGCGGGACGTGTTCCACATCATTGCGCTCCAACATGCGGGGAAAGGTCGCACCCTAACCGCAAACCTCGCGTTAGGACCCGCACGAAATCAGCAGGCCGGTCCGTGTGTCTCCGCATGAGTGGCAGCCCGCACTCCAACGTCCTATTCCGAACAAACGATTCCCACACGCCCACTCCCTTACAATACTCATACCGGCCCGAGAACAAAGATCCGTCAACTCACGAGCGCTCTGACTTCCGATCTCATGCCACCGCGTGCAAAATATAAGTCGTATTACAAAGAATATAAAAATAGATCGCACACTCAGGCATACTTATTACTCTAATTATTACTAAATGATGATTAATTTATCTTTATAATCATGCAGAAATTTCAGAAGCACTGTGAACGACAACGCTTGAAGCCGGTCCAGGACGCGTTCAAGGGCGAGATCGCGGCGACCCATGGCGCCTATGGAAAGCCGACCGACCAAACGGCTATTCTCAGCGACGCCAGCGGATTTACGAAGAACATGCAGGGCTTCAAATCCGCGCTGGCCTCCATGGGGGAGGACGCGGGCTTCGCGGATCTGTACGCGGCGGACGGCGAGGCCGCCGAACAGAAGCTTCAGGAACTCGGTTTCGACCGGAACGTCTTCGGCAGCGGGTTCCAGAAATTTGCGGAAGCCGTTGACATTCCTGGCGACGGGCCGAAATCCGCCGCTCCGACATCGGCGCCCGCCGCGGAAAGCAAGATTGCCACGGTGTCATCAGCCATCACGAGCAAGCCGGCCGCCGAAAGCCCGCCGCCGAAAGCCCGCCGCCATCGGATACCAGCAAGCCAGCCTCGAACGACCCTGGCAACGCGCAGGCGGCGCTGTGCATGCTCCAATCGGCGCTTGGGTCGGGCGCGTCGAAAGGCGGAACCGGCGTCCTGGGCGCGGTTGCCGGAAACGCCAACGAAGGCCAGAACACGGTTGCCAGCGGCCTGCTGGAAGCCCTGAAGGCTGGAGCGGGAAAGCCGCAAACCGGAAACGCGCAGACCGGCGACACACTGCCGGCCTGACGCATCCCACCGGGGAAGGCTCCCCCGCCGATGTTACACCTCTGAAGGCGCCGGATCAGCCTCGGCCATCTGGTCCACCTCCGCCACAGCGTCCTCCTCCGCCTTGCGCACCATCACGGCGGCGAAGAAGCCGTCGGTGTCGTGGCGGGCCGGGGTCAGGCGCAGGTACGGCCCTTCGGCCGGCGGGGTGCCCGCCCCCTCCTCCGCCCAGACCTCGGCGACCGGCAGCACGGTGAAGTCGGGGTGGGTCTCGAGGAAGGAGGCCACCTGCTTCTCGTTCTCCTCCGGCAGCAGGGAGCAGGTGGCGTAGATCAGCCGCCCGCCGGGCTTCACCAGCCGGGCCGCGCTGTCCAGGATGTTCGCCTGGAGCGGCACCAGTTCCGCCAGGCCGGGGCCGAGCTGGCGCCAGCGGCTGTCGGGGTTGCGGCGCCAGGTGCCGGTGCCGCTGCACGGTGCGTCGACCAGCACGCGGTCGAACTTGCGCTTGTGCCGCTTCACCCAGGGATCGCGCTCGCTGGACAGCGGGTGCGCCTCGATGTTGTGCAGCCCGGCGCGGCGGAACCGCTCGGCGGCGCGCTTCAGGCGCCCGGCCAGCACGTCGCAGGCGACGACGCGGCCCTTGTTCTTCATCAGCGCGGCGATGGCCAGCGTCTTGCCGCCGGCCCCGGCGCAGAAATCGACCACCTGCTGCCCCGGTTTCGGCGCCACCGCGATCGCCACGAGCTGCGATCCCTCGTCCTGGATCTCGACCAGACCATCCTTGAAGGCGTCCACGGTGCCCAGCGGCGGACGGCCCTGGACGCGCAGGCCCAGCGGCGACCACTGCGTCGGCTCCGCGGTGATGTGGGCGCGGGCCAGCGCCTTGATCGCGCTCTCGCGGTTGGCCTTCACCGGGTTGATGCGCAGGTCGAGCGGCGCGGAGTCCAGCAAAGTCCGCATCTCCACCGCGAACCGGTCGCCCATGGCGGCGCGCATCGGCTCCTCGGCCCAGGGCGGGCACTCCACGGCCACGCTTTCCGGCATCTGCGGATGCTCCAGCGTGTGGGTGTCCAGCTCGTTGGCGAGCTTCGCCTCCTCCGGCGCCAGCGGGGCCGGGGCGAACTTGGTGGCGCCGAACAGCGCCTTGACCGTCGCCGCGGCCTTGCCCTCGGCCAGGATCTCGTTGGCGAGCGCGCGGGCGCGCGGGGTCGGCGGATGGCCCTGACGCTCCAGCCACCAGCACAGGCGGGCGTGCCGCCGCAGGATCGCGTAGGCCGTCTGCGCCACCGCGGTGCGGTCTTTCGACCCGATGTAGCGGCGGGCGCGGAAATAAGCGCTCATCACCGCGTCGGCGGGGCGCGGGGTTTCGTCGATCTCGGTCAGCAGGTCGATGACCGCCTGAAGGCGGGCGGCGGGGGTCATGGGATGGTCCTCGGATAGATTCCCTGCTCGATAACCCGAGCGGGGTGCGCTTGTCATCCCCCGCGCACGCGCGGCAGCCTTTCGAGTCGCCGATCCAGGCGCACGCCCTGTGACAAGACGACCGGCTTGAAACCATCCGCGCGAAGAGCGGTTGACCGCAATCCTGCGAATGAGGCAAAAAAGGGGTAGTTGTTCTTGTTCGAGCCATCTTGGCCGCGGCAAGTCCAGCCATCCCTCGTCTTTATCGTCTTCCTTGAATCTTGGTGCGGGGTCCGCGATGGCGGCTGCGGTCGGCAGTGTCATGGCGCGTGCGGTGGCGCGCGTCTCCACCCTTCTTGCGTTCGGCCTGCTGGCGGGCTGTGCCGGCGACGCGGCGACCGGTTCGGGACCGGGCGGCGGCGTCACCGCGGCGTCCTGGCGGCCGGGGATGGAGAAGGTCTCCGCGGACTTCCGCGGCCTGCCGGGCTGGATCGACGACGACCACGCGCAGGCATTGCCGGCCCTTCAACGCACCTGCCGCTGGGTGGCGGCTCAGCCCGCCGGCAAGCCGCTCGGTCCCAACCCCGCCGCCGGCACCACGTCGGACTGGCGCCCGATCTGCGAGGCGTTGCGCGGCCTGCCCGACGCCCAGCCGGAAACCGCCCGCCGCTTCTTCGAGGATCACTTCACCCCCGTCGCCCTGTCCGAGGGGCAGGAGGGGCTGTTCACGGGCTATTACGAGGTCGAGCTGCGCGGCAGCTGGACCCGGACCGAGCGCTACAACGTTCCCCTCTACAAGGCGCCCAAGCGGACCAAGCGTGGCCTGCCCAGCCGCGCCCGCATCACCGACGGCGCGCTGAAGGGCAAGGGGCTGGAGATCCTGTGGGTGGACGACCCCATCGACGCCTTCTTCCTGGAAATCCAGGGGTCGGGCCGGGTGCGGATGACCGACGGATCGGTGGTGGCTCTGGGTTACGGCGGGCAGAACGGCCACCGCTACGTCCCTATCGGGCGGCACCTGATCGACATCGGCTACGCCACGCCGGAGCAGGTGACCATGCCGCTGATCCGCCGCTGGCTGACCGAGCATCCCGGCGAGGCCCGGCGGGTGATGAACATGAACCCATCCTACGTCTTCTTCCAGCTCCGCCCGGATGTCGGCGCCCGCGGCGCGCGCAACATGGAACTGACGGCGGGCCGCAGCCTCGCCGTGGACCCCGGCTACGTCCCGCTGGGCGTGCCGCTGTGGCTGGACGTGCGCGAGGCCCCGGTGCCGCAGGGCGAGATCAAGCGCATCGTCGTCGCCCAGGACACCGGTGGTGCCATCAAGGGGGCGGTGCGCGGCGACCTGTTCTGGGGTCATGGGGCGGAGGCCGCCGAGGGCGCCGGCGTGATGAAGGCCAAGGGCCGCTACACAATGCTGGCGCCGCGCACCACCTCCTTCACGCTGGCGCAACGCCGCTGAGGTCTGGTTGTCGATGCTGGTTCGTCTGTCCGCCCTGCCCGACCGCGGGGCCGCCCTCGCCGCGCTGGAGGAGATCTTCTTCCTGTCCACGCTGCGCAAGGACTTCGCCTCGGCGGAGGAGCGCGCGGCCTTTTTCCGCATCTGGACGGGCTGGTATGTGGAGCGGGCGCCGGACGACGTGTGGTTCGCCTTCGCCGATGACGGTACCGTCATCGGCTATCTGACCGGCTGCAAGGACAGCGCCGGAGCGGTGGACCTCGCCCGCATCATTCCGAAATACGAAGTCTTCTCCGACCGCTTCGCCGCCTTTCCCGCCCATCTTCACGTCAACGTCCGGCCCGGCTTCCGGGATCGTGGGGTCGGGCGGGCGCTGGTGGACGGCTTCGCGGAGGAGTGCCGCGCCGATGGCCTGCCCGGCCTGCATCTGGTGACCGGGGTCTTCGCGCGGAACGTCGCTTTCTACCAGCGTGCCGGCTTCACCACGGCGACCCAGCGGGGGCCGCTGCTGTTCCTGGGCCGGCGCCTGGAGTGAGCGCCTTTCAAAAGGCGGAGGCGCAGCCGCCGGCCTTGAGCACCCGTTGCGTGGACGCCGGGTTGTTGGCCAGCTTCGCCGCCGGGCGGACGGGCCGCCGCACCAGTTCGCCCCCGCAGTTCGGACAATGTCCCTTCAGCACCTCATCCCGGCAATCGCCGCAGAAGGTGCATTCGAAGGAGCAGATGTAGGCATCGCGGGAGTCCGGGGGCAGATCCCGGTCGCAGCATTCGCAGTTTGGCCGCAGCGCAAGCATGATGGGCATCGCCTTTCCGTGGTTCCGCGATGATAGCAGCCGCGCGACGGCGGGAGAATGGGAGGCGACGGATCGGCCTTCCCATCGCGGCGCCCCGCGCCGTAAGGTCCGCGATCACGACGAACGCCCGCCCTGGAAAGCCTGCCCCGCATGACCCGCCCGCCGCGCCTTATCGAAAGCCCGCAGAATCCGCAGTTCAAGCTGTGGGAGTCGCTGCTGGAAAGCCGCGGCCTGAAAAAACAGGGCAAGTTCCTGCTGGCCGGGCTGAAGACGGTGCCGGAGGCGCTGGCCCGCTGGCCGGACCGCTTTTCCACCCTGCTCGTCACCGATCCGGCGCAGGCCGAGGGCTGGCGCCTTCCCGCTGAGCTGGAGATCGTCCAACTCGCTCCCGCCCTGTTCCGCACGCTGGACGCCTCCGGCACCGGCTTCCCCTTGCTCGTCGGCACGGTGCCGGACACGCCGTCGATCGACCTGTCGCAACCGCCGCATGGGCTGGAGCTGATCTGCGCGCTCGGCGATCCCAACAACCTCGGCGCCCTGCTGCGCAGCGCCGCCGCCTTCGGCGCCCGGCGGGTGATCCTGCTCGATGGAGCGGCGCACCCCTACCACCCCAAATGTCTGCGCGCCGCGTCGAACGCCCAGTTCGAGCTGACCCTGCTGCGCGGCGGCCGATGGGAGGATGTGAAAAGGGCCGTCGGGCCGCTGGTTGCCCTGGACGCGGGAGGTACCGACATGGCGGCCTTCCGCTGGCCGCACGACGTCCGTCTCGTCCTGGGCGAGGAAGGCCAGGGCGTGCCCGCTACCCTGCCCGTCCAGCGCCTGTCGATCCCGACCACGGGCGCCGTGGAATCCCTCAACGCCACCGTCGCGGCGAGCGTGGCGCTGTTCAGCCACTTCGCCGCCAACCGCTGAAACGCGGACATGAAAAAGGCGAGGGGAACGCCCCCTCGCCTTCTCGAACCTCACTCCAAGGAACGGCTGATCAGCCCTGGCGGTAGTTCGGGGACTCGTTGGTGATGGTGATGTCGTGGACGTGGCTCTCGCGCAGGCCCGCATTGGTGATGCGGACGAACTCGCACTTCGTCTGCATCTCGACGATGGACTGGCTGCCGGTGTAGCCCATGGCCGCACGCAGGCCGCCGACGAGCTGGTGGATCACAGCCGACACCGGACCCTTGTAGGGCACGCGGCCTTCGACGCCTTCCGGCACCAGCTTCATGGTCGACACTTCCTGCTGGAAGTAGCGGTCGGCCGAACCACGGGCCATGGCGCCCACCGAGCCCATGCCGCGGTAGCTCTTGTAGGAGCGGCCCTGGTAGAGGATGACTTCGCCGGGGCTCTCGTCGGTGCCGGCGAACAGGCTCCCCAGCATCGCCACGCTGGCGCCCGCCGCGATGGCCTTGGCGAGATCGCCCGAGAACTTGATGCCGCCGTCGGCGATCACCGGGATGCCCATCTTCTCGCAGGCCTCGACCACATCCATGATCGCGGTGAGCTGCGGCACGCCGACGCCCGCGACGATGCGGGTGGTGCAGATGGAACCGGGGCCGATGCCGACCTTCACCGCGTCCGCGCCGGCATCAACCAGCGCCTTCGCCGCCTCGGCGGTTGCCACGTTGCCGGCGATCACCTGGGTGTAGTTGGACATGTTGCGCGCGGCGCGCACCTGATCCAGCACCTTCAGCGAGTGGCCGTGCGCGGTGTCGACCACCAGAACGTCCACGCCCGCGTCGAACAGCGCCTCGGCACGGCGCAGCCCGTCCGAGCCGGTGCCGGTGGCGGCGGCGACGCGCAGGCGGCCCTGGGCGTCCTTGCAGGCGTTGGGATAGGCCTGGGCCTTCTCCATGTCCTTGACCGTGACGAGGCCGATGCAGCGATGGGCCTCGTCCACCACCAGCAGCTTCTCGATGCGGTGCTGGTGGAGCAGGCGCTTGGCCTCGTCCTGGCTGACGCCCTCGCGCACCGACACCACGTCCTTGGTCATCAGTTCGCTGACCGGCTGGTTCGGGTTGGTGGCGAAGCGCACGTCGCGGTTGGTCAGGATGCCGACCAGCTTGCCGCTGCCGCGGGAGTCGTGGCTTTCCACCACCGGAATGCCGGAGATGCGGTAGTCGGCCATGAGCTGGAGCGCGTCGGCCAGCGTCTGGCCCGGCGTGATGGTGATCGGATTGACCACCATGCCGGATTCGTACCGCTTGACCTTGCGGACCTCCTCGGCCTGTTGCTCGATGGTCAGGTTGCGGTGGACCACGCCGATGCCGCCGGCCTGGGCCATGGCGATGGCGAGGCTGCTTTCGGTCACCGTGTCCATCGCCGAGGACATCAGGGGGATGCCCAGTTCGATGGTCTTGGTCAGGCGCGTCCGGGTGTCCACCTCGTTCGGCAGGACCGAACTTTCGGCCGGAACCAAGAGGACGTCGTCGAAGGTCAGAGCTTCGCGAATCGTGGACGAGCGGGCCATCGGCGGTCTCCCGGGAGATAAAAAGGGGCCGGAAAAAAATTTGGCGCACTATACACAAGACCGTGGGCTTGTGAAGGCGCCTGAACCACAAACTGTCGTGTGCCGGGCCTCATCCGCGCAAGCCAGCCATGACCTGCGCGAACGGGCCGCAGCCGGAGGTCGACCTAGTCGTTCGCGTTGGCACCACGGAAACCGGTGGCGACCACATAGGTTTCGGAGGATTCCGCGCGGCTGGCCGGCGGCTTGGCGTGGCGCACCGTGGCGAAGTCGCGCTTCAGCCGCTCCAGCAGCGACTTCTCCGCCCCGCCTTGGAACAGCTTGGCGACGAACGCCCCGCCGGGTGCCAGCACCTCCTCCGCGAAGTCATAGGCGGCCTCGGCCAGCGCCATGATGCGCAGATGGTCGGTGGACTGATGCCCGATGGTCGGCGCGGCCATGTCGCTCAGCACCACGTCGGCAGGGCCGCCCAGCGCCTCTTTCAGCCGCTCGGCGGCGCCCTCCTCCAGGAAGTCGGCCTGCATGGTGGTGGCGCCGGGCACCGGGTCCATGGGCAGGATGTCCAGCCCGACGACCTTCCAGCCCTCGCGCGCGGTCTGCACCTTGTCCACCGCCACCTGGGTCCAGCCGCCGGGCGCGGCACCGAGGTCGACCACGCGCTTGCCCGGCCCCAGCAGATGGAACTTCTCGTCCAGTTGAAGCAGCTTGAAGGCGGCGCGGGAGCGGAAGCCGCGCTTCGTCGCCTCGTGCACGTAAGGGTCGTTCAGATGCCGCTCCAGCCAGCGGGCCGAGGAGGTGGTGCGCTTGGCCGCGGACTTCACGCGGACGGTGGCGCGGCGCCCACCCGGCGTCGAGGAGGACGGAGGCTTTCCAACCATGGTCTCACATTTCCTTAATAGATTTGCCGCGTCGACCCGATCAGCTCCACGAGGATGCCCTCGCGCAGGCCGCGGTCGGCGATGCGCAGGCGCTCCACCGGCCAACAGTCGCACAGCGCGTCCAGCACCGCGCATCCGGCGATCACCAGATCCGCGCGGTCCTGTCCGATGCAGGGATGCCGCGCCCGCCCGTCGAAGTCCAGCGCGACGAGACGTTCGATGACCGCGCGGGCGTGGTCGATGCGCAGAAAGCTGCCGTCCACGGCCCGCCGGTCGTAGCGGCAGAGGCCGAGATGCACCCCGGCCAGCGTTGTCACCGTGCCGGAGGTGCCGAGCATCTGCACCTGCCCGGCGAGCACCCGCTCGCGGATGCCGTTGCGCGCCTCGAAGGAGGCGATGGCCGACGCCACCTCCTCCACCATGCGCCGGTACATGCCGCGGTCGGCGTCCGCGCCGCCGAACTGCTCGGTCAGGCCGATGACGCCGCACTGGATGGACGTCTGGTCGAGGATGCGCGGAGGCCGCCCGCGCTCCACCGCCAGCCACATCAGCTCGGTCGAGCCGCCGCCGATGTCGAACACCACGGCATAGGGGACGTTCGGATCGAGCAGGGACGCGCAGCCGGCGAGCGCAAGGCGCCCTTCCTCCTGGCTGGAGATGATCTCGATGGCGATGCCGGTCTCCCGCTCCACCGCATCGACGAACTCGCTGCAGTTCCGGGCGCGGCGGCACGCTTCGGTCGCCACCGCACGCGCCGCGGTGACGCCGCGACGCTCGATCTTGGACCCGCAGATCCTCAGGGCGGCAAGGGTGCGCTCCATCGCCGAGTCGGACAGCCGGTCGTTGCGGGTCAACCCCTCGCCCAGCCGGACGATCCGCGAGAAGGCATCGATGACGCGAAAGCCGCCGGGAATCGGGCGTGCGATCAGCAGGCGGCAATTGTTGGTTCCGAGATCGAGGGCCGCGAAGACCGGGCGCGCAGGGGCCGACGAACGCAACCGTCCGGTGTCGTTCTGCCGTTCACTGTGCACCTGAAGGTCCACGTCTCCTCCCCGCCATGCTTAAGGGAGTCATCTTAACCCGGTTTCACGTCCCAGCGAAAGCCCACGAATGGCATTGATTTGTGTCCACGCGCTCACACCAAGGTACCGGAGGCGAAAAAAGGGCTATACAAGCCCTGCCCGCTTTGCTAAAAGGGCGGCCCACGACGGGACGCGGCGCAGCGCCACTCCCGGTGACGGTCTGGGGGATCGTCTAGCGGTAGGACAGCGGACTCTGACTCCGCCAGCCTAGGTTCGAATCCTAGTCCCCCAACCAAACTATTGAAATCGCTTACATTTTTGCTGGTGCCCCGGGTGGTGTGGTGCAAATGCACTACAGGCCGCCCCACACTCATTGGAGTGCGTGGTCATGCAGCATGTGTGTCGGCGGGCAGGCACATTTCACTTCCGGCGCCGCATCCCTGGGCGCCTGCAACATCGGCTCGGCGGCATGGCCGAGGTCTACCGGTCGCTCGAGACCTCCAGCCCGCGGGTCGCGGCCTTTCGGTCCCGTCTCCTCTATCTCGAAAGCGAACGCCTCTTCGCTGCCCTGGATGGGGATCCGGCGCTCTCGGTTGAGGATGCGCGCCGCCTGATGCGGGACATCATCGGCCCCGCAGCCTGGGTGCAGGCCGACCTGATCATTCGCCGCCCGGTCGGCGCGGGAGCCTCTCCACTGCTGTCGGCGTCACCGGCACCCTGTCCTGCCCCCTGCCCCGCTCAGACGACAGCAGCGTCAGCGGTTCCCGCCATCGCGTCACCGGCCGTGGCCGCGCCGCCAGTTCCGGCACCGGTGTCCGAAGCTCCCTTGTTCAATGCGCTAACCGAGGCGCACATTGCGGACATGCTGGGGACGGGCGCCTGGAGCTCCCAGCAGACCGCACTCCAGGCCCGGGGTACCTTCCGCCTCTGGGGCGAGTACCATGGGGACCAGCAGGTTGACCGCTACACGCGCCGCCATGCCTCGGAATTCATGAAGGCGCTGGGCAAGCTCCCTCAGTTGCACGGACGCTCGCCGCACCTGAAGGGGACGATCCGCGAGAACATCGAAGTCGCTGCCCAGCTATCCCCCCGCAGCATCAAGCGGCCGAAGCTGCTGTCGATGAAAACGATCAAGCGCCACATGAGCGCGCTGCACGGCTACTGGGACTGGCTGCGTCAGCATGGGCACTACGAGTTCGACACCAACCCCTTCTCCGGCTTCGATTACCCGATCGCGAACGGCAAGCCCGCGTCCGAGCAGCGCGCGATGTGGTCCGACCGCGACTTGAACCGCCTGTTCACCTCCCGGCTCTGGGTTGGCCCCGACGCCGACCGGCGTAGCGCCGCTTTCTGGTTGCCGATCATCTCCCTGGTGACGGGCTTGCGACTGGAGGAGATCGCTCAGTTGCACACCGCCGACATCAAGAAGCGGGATGGCATTGACTTCTTCCTGGTCCACGCCGACGGCGAGCGGCGGATCAAGAACGCGAACTCGGTGCGCGAGGTGCCAATCTCGGGGATGCTGGTAGCGCTCGGCTTCCTGGACCTCGTCGACGAGCGCCGTCGGGCGCGCTGCAAGAGGCTGTGGCCTGATCTGCGGCCAAAGGGCCAGGACAAGCGCTTGGGCGCCTACTATTCGGAGCGCTTCACCCTGTACCGGCGGGAGATCGGTGTTTACCAGCCTCGCGTCGACTTCCACAGCTTCCGCGGGACCTTTGAGACGCTGCTCCTGAACGCCGGTGCGAATCCGGTGTTCGTCAAGGCGGTGATGGGGCACAGCACGTCCGACCTCATCGGTGAAGGCAGCCGCTATCTGAAGCACGTTACGCTGAAGAACAAGGTCGAGGCGATGAACATGCTGAAGCTCGGCGTCGATTTGGGGCATCTGCTGCCCGACACCTGAACAGCAAAATTCACACAATTCATCCGTGAAATTTGCCGCCTAGATCGATGACGGAGGCAAAGGGCACAACAGACGCATTGCGCGGGCGGCGTAGCAATCCCGTCAGCCGGATTGTCAGATCGGTGGCCGCGCCCAGCTACTGTATATTGTTTGCTACTGGCGCATTGGCACGAGATGCTGTATACAACCGACGCACCGCTATCGCTTATATACACAACCCGCGGAGGGCGTGTTGGCTGCTGTCGTGACCTTTTTCCCTGTTGGCAACGGGGACATGACGCTCGTCCAGTTGGAGAGCGGCCGGACGATCCTGATCGACATCAACATCCGCCAGCCTGGTGACGATGTCCGCGATGTGGCCAAGGACCTGCGCGACCGCCTGAAGACCGATTCAGCCGGGCGCCCCTACGTGGACGCCATGCTGCTCAGCCACCCCGACCAGGACCACTGCCGCGGGCTGGAGGAGCATTTCCACCTTGGTCCGTTGGCCGACTATAAAGAGCCGAAGGACGACAAGCCCAAGAAGATCGTCATCTGCCAGATGTGGTCGTCGCCGATGGTGTTCCGCCGAGCATGCAAGAGCCACCCCCTATGCTCCGATGCCAAGGCGTGGAACACGGAAGCTCGGCGCCGGGTACAGCTGTTCCGCGACGGAAAGCGCGCCAACAACGGTGATCGCATTCTCGTCTTGGGGGAGGATGAGGACGGCAAGACGGACGATCTCGGCGCCATCCTGGTCAAGGTCAACCAGACCATCAATGTGGTGAACGGCTGGATCGACGACAGCGTCAAGGGGCTGCTGCTGGCGCCGATGCCGAAGGGGAGCGACGACGAGGAGGACACGCGCTCGAAGAACCACTCCAGTGTCATCATCCAGTTCTCGATCGCTTATGGCTTCAAGACGGACGCCTGCAAGTTCCTGAGCGGTGGCGACGCCGAAGTGGCGATCTGGGAGCGCATCTGGAAGGACAACAAGGGCGCCCCCTCGAAGATCGAGTATGACCTGCTCCAGACGCCGCACCACTGCTCCTGGCACTCGCTGTCGCGGGACAGCTGGAGCGACTACGGAGAGGACGCCGAGGTATCCCAGGACGCCCGGAGCGCCCTGGGGCAGGCCAGGGACGGCGCCTATATCGTCGCGAGCAGCAAGGAGATCTGCGACGACGACAGCGATCCGCCGTGCGTGCGCGCCGAGCGCGAGTACAAGGACATCCTGAAGGGCGTCAACGGCTCCTTCGTCAACACCGCCACCCACAAGGACAAGGACGGGCCAGTGCCGATGGAGTTCGAGGTCGCCGCCGACGGACCGGTCCTGCGCAAGGTCAAGACGAAGGCCAGCGTGGCCGCCGCGCCCGCGGTGGTCGGCACGCAGCCCCTGTGGCACGGGTAAGCCCTGGGGACATCATGGATCCGGCCGAACAGCGGCTGCCGCCTGAGATCGCCGACGCGCTCAAGGCGGCCCGGAACCACCGCTCGGTGCTCGCCGCCCGATTGCTTGTCCACAATGAGCACGAGACGCGGATCGAGGTCGAGTTCGACGCGGAGCTCCCGTCGCGCTCCCGCGGGGCCGGACAGAGCCCGACCGGGGTTCGACCGATGGAGGCGGTGGTCATCGAATTCGACCGCCTGTTCCCCCGCGCGGCGCCGCGCGTCACCCTGCGCTCGGACTTCAATGGCGCACTGCCCCACGTCAACCCGCATCAGCCGGGCGAGCCGGTCCCGCCGTGCATCGTCTTTGGGCACGTCGGCGAAGTGTTCCATCGGGCGGGCTTCAAGGCGGTGCTGGACCAGACGGCCGACTGGATCCGGAAGGCCGGTCGGAACGAGCTCATTAACCCGGCGCAAGGATGGGAGCCGGTGCGCCGCGACTCGGTCGTGGACACGCTGGTCCTCGACCTGGAGCACATCCAGGGGCTGGTTGGCAAGAAGGAGGGGGCGGAGACCTTCGCCACGACCTTCATTCAAGCGAACGACCGCGAGCGCCGACCGGGGGCGGCGTTTGGGCATCTGCTCGGCCGCTCGGTGACGGTCAACCAGAAGACCCTGGAGAAGCTGCTCGTCTCCCAGGACCAGGGCCGCTTCACCAACGGTTCGACCATCTCCCTGGTGTGCTGGCCCGGCAAGACGCCCGCGGGCGATCCCGTTGTGTGCGGCGACTACATGCCGGAAACCGTGGCGACCATGGGCGATCTGCTGACGCGCGCCGACGCCTACGGCTGCGGCGGCCCACTGCGCGCCAAGCTGTCATGGCTGGAACGGTGCGTCGGGATTTTCGAGTGCTCGTGGACGTATCCGATCTTCGTCCTCCTGTGTGTCCGGCGGCCAATGCGCCTCATCGGCGGGAATTCGGCGGTCGAAGTCATCGCGTACCGCTTCGATGCAGGCTTCCCGGTCCTGCGCCCCGGCGGGGATGCCACGGTGGTCCATCCCGTCGCGCACCGGCATCCGATCCGCGACGACCTGCTGCGCCGGATGTCGGGCATCGATCCCGGGCTCCAGAAGCCGAAGGTATCGCTCATTGGCTGCGGCAGCCTGGGCTCGAAACTGGCGGTGCATCTCGGCCGTGCGGCCTTCGCGCCGTCCGCGGTCGCCGACCGGCAGCCCTTGGACCCCCACCACATGGCCCGGCATGCGTTGCTGCCCAACGGAACGCTGGGCGAGGTCCTGCTTGCTCCATCGAAGAGCAAGGCCCTGGCCGAGACGCTGGCCCCGTTCGGCTCCAGGCTCACCGAGGTGACTGCCAACGTCGCGCTGCTCGAGCCCGGAGACCAGGAGTTCAAGGAGCTGTTCCCGGCCGACACCGACCTGGTGGTCAACACCACGGCGTCGCACCAAGTGCGGGACTACCTGGCGACCGCTCCTGGCATCCCAGCCCGCGTGGTGGAGACCGCGCTCCTCGACGGCGGCCGTGTCGGCCTGTTCACCATCGAGGGCCCCGCCCGGAACCCCGACACACTCGACCTCGCCGCCCTGGCCTACGAGGAGATGCGCGCGGACGGCACCTTGGGCGGCGCGCTCGCCGCTGCGGCCGCAGCGAGCGACGGCGTCGCGATCGGCCAGGGATGTGCCTCCGTCACCATGGTGATGACCGACGCCCGGCTGTCCATGCACGCCGCGCCCATGGCGGAGAAGCTGCTCAGCTTCATGACCGGTGGCCTGCCTGAGCACGGGAAACTCCTTCTCGGCCAAATCGGTGAGGATGGCGTGTCGCTGACGTGGCGGCGGACGCAGGTGGGGCCCACGCATGTGGTCTCCGCCGAGAACAACCCGACCTGGACGGTGCGGGTGCTCGACCGGGCTCACCGGAAGATTCTCGATGAGGTTGCCCGCTATCCACGTATCGAAACCGGTGGCGTTATCGTCGGTCGCGTCTCGCCGGTCCGGCGCCTCATCCACGTCACCGATGTCCTGGAGGCGCCGCCGGACAGCCAGCGCTCCGCCGGGGCGTTCGTTCTCGGTGTTCAGGGACGCGAGGCGCGCATCACCGAGTATGCCGAGAGCGCGGCCGGGGCGCTGTGGTGCCTGGGGACGTGGCACAGCCACCTGGCCGACCAGGGCGGCTCCCGGCGGGACTACGAGACGGCCCGCTCGCTGGAGGGGCGCGGACACCGCGCCGCCGTCCTGCTGATCCGGCGGCCGAACGGCTACTCCGCCATCGTCGTCGCGGGAGGGTGACCGGTATGCTGTGCGTCGGTTGCCCTGGTCCCAGCTGCCAGCATGGCTCCATCATGTAGCCATTGTCGGACAACATCATGCTCATGGAGAAGCGCATATGGTTGCCATGATCCCTGAAGCCGCCGTCTGCACGCTAGCGGCCTGCCAGCCCAGCGATCTCATCCGGGTGCCGTTGCGCGGCGCGTCGCCGCTCGCCTTCGTGGCTGGCGGGCTGGAGGGCGGTGGAACTCAGGTCGTGGTACTTGAGGAACTCGACGGCCGAAAGCCTCCATTCGTGATCCGAGGCGTCCAAGCGGACACGATGGTGCTCGGCTATGGACGCGAGTATCGGATTCAACTGGCAACCGCCCCGGATATGGTCGACGTAGGCCGATCCCGAGGGTGGGAGCACGTCGGTGTGGTCATCGCTGAGCCCGACCGTCACCTGCTGTGTGCCCGCATGCAGGGTGGGCACTTCTCCGACGAAATCTGGTATGAGATCGGCACCGGCAGGCTTACCTACGACGTCCGCCGCGGCCAAGGAGCGGTCTTCAGGAAGTGGAACCTTCTTCTGCCGCTGCCGGGCGTCGGGCTTGAGGCCGTGGACACCCTGTTGAGCATCACCGTTGATCTGCCGAGGCAACCTTGAGCGACGCCATCATCTCCGCCTTCTGCTCGTACTCCCACCAGGACGAGCCCTACAAGGACCTGCTGCTGAAGCACTTGTCGTCACTCCGGCGCCGTGGTGTGATCGACGTTTGGCACGATCGGCGGCTCGCCGCTGGCGACGACATCCACGGTGTCATTGCCTCAGAACTCGAGCAGGCTGACATCGTGCTGCTGCTGATCAGCCCGGACTTCATCAACTCCGACTACTGTTTCGACCGTGAAATGCGGCGGGCGCTCGAGCGGCACGTCGCCGGTGAGTGCCGGGTCATCCCAATCATTGTCCGGTCCTGCGACTGGAGCGACACGCCCTTCGCGCATTTGGTTGCCGTTCCGCGTGATGGGGTGCCGGTGGCCTCCTGGCGGGATCAGGACGAGGCCTTCACCGATGTTGCCAAGGCTATCCGGAAGGTTGCCGAGGACATGCGTGCGCTCAAAGGACACGCGACAGCGGTAAGTAGCCATTCCCAGGCCGTAGCCTTGACCGGCTCGGGGGCGGCAGAATCGGTGCTGCCGAGCAGGGCGATGGGCGCCGTCACGCAGACAAAGCAGCCCAGCCGCGCCTTCGACGGCATGGATCTCTCGGCGGCCGTTCCCGTGCGGAAGACCTTCTCCGACATGGAGAAGGATCAGTTCATGGAGGACGCTTACGAGGTGATCGCCAGCACCTTCGAGGCTTCCCTCAAGGGCCTGGAACAGCGCCAATCCGGAATGTCCGGCACGTTCCGCCGTGTTGACGCCGTCCATTTCACGGCGGCCATCTACCGGAACGGCAACGCGGTGGCGCGGTGCAAGATCTGGCATGGAGGCGGCCACAGCACGTTCGGCGGCATCTGTTACTCGACCAACATGTCGGCGGGGGACAACAGCATGAACGAGAGCCTGTCACTGGAACAGTCCAAGGAGGGCCTGTTCCTCAAGCCCTTGGGCATGGCGCACCTCGGCGGCAAGTGGACCGACGCCCGCCTGTCGCCGAACGATGCTGCGGCCTACCTGTGGGAGGTTTTCACTCGCCCCCTTTCGTACTGACCTGGGCTGTGCGAACAACGGGTTCGGTCGCCGACCTTTCTTAACCTCCGGGGCCCAGCGGCCCGCGGACACGGTTTCAGGACGGCGTACCGGCGTTCGGCTTTGGGATGAGGTCAAGGGGCGCTATTTGTCGTGTGTACGGCGGCGCGGTCATTCCCCTTCAACCGTTTGTGAAAATTCCAGGGGTGCAGCGGCTCCCCAGCCAGGCCGCCAGGGCATGTTGTTGAAGTAGATCTTCGCTTGCCCCTTGGTTTCGAAGACGGCAGTGCCTCGCCGGATCAGCGCGTTGACGACGGACTTGCGGGGGTGGTCCTCGTCGTTGATGGCGGCCGACACGTAGCCGACCTTCGACGGCTGTGCTCCGTAGCGCAACTTCGGGCCGATGAGCCGGTTGAGCAGCGACGGCGATACGTTCCTTCTCCCACCGTGGTGCGGCACCTGGAGGAAGCGAAGCGTCTTCAGGTCGATCCCCAGACTCTCCGCGTAATCGAGCGCATCATGCAACCCGATGTGACCGGCGTCGCCGGTCAGAAGCACCCGTTGCCCATCGAGGTCGGCCGCCATCACAACGCTGGTCTCGTTCTCGGCGGACGTCTCTCCGCCTTCCTTGAGCGTCTCGATGTCCCAGGATTCCAGCAGCGCGCTCACTGCGCCCTTGAGCAGCCCGAAGAAACCTTCCGACTCCGCAATCCCCTTGGCCACCGGGGTGTCGCGGAATCCAGGAACCAAGCTGCGGTATCGCGCGACACTGGGCGAAAGCACCAGAAACGGGCCAATAACGCAGCCCTGAAACGGCTCGAAGATGGGGACGCCTGCCGCGATCGCCGCCTGCTCGAGCTCTGTTGTGATCGGGTACTCGTCGCGCAGGCGTTGTGCAAGACCACCGACGGTCCAGTTCGGGTGCTGGAACAGGTGGAGGATATCGGCGGCGTGCAGCCACGGCCGGTGCATCCAGAACTGGCCGACCGACATCTCATCGAAAACGACGCGCAGGCCGGAGCAATGATCGTTGTCCGGGTGGCTGTTCACGACGTAGTCGACGTGGTTCGTCCCATAGTAGGTCCGGAAATGGGTCACCAGGGCTTCCCCGGAGGCGAGCGTGCCGCCGTCGAAGATCATCGTTCGGAAGGCGCCGGGCTGCCCGAAGCGGAGGGCGATGGCGTCGCCGCTGCGCGCGCCTTCACCGACCGGCAAGACGTCGATTTCGAAGCTCATGGGACAGCGCTACCCTGCGCTGGCGCTTCGGTCGCCACCGGCAAGGGCGCCGAGTCCCCACCCGGGACTGGGGTGCCTGCCTCGGACGCGGGGGAGGCCAGCGTGGCTCCGCGCGGCTTCCTTGCCGTGATGGCTTTCTTCGGTGCCACCGCGGGAGCCCGTCGCCGTTCACAGGCCTCGAGCAGCGCACGAGCGTATGCGTCGGCCGTTCTGCGTGCCCAAGCCGGACCGACCCTCCAAAGCCAAAAGGCGATCATCGTGGCACTGAAAATCAAGGAGAGAACCAGCAGGTGGGAGACGGCCGCGCCGGTCGTCGCAGCCCGTGCGACCAGCGCCGCTTGCAGGAGCGTGCTAATGATGGCGATGAAGAGACCAATCCACTTCAGGCCAAGCAGGTTGCGAGCCAGCCCATAGTTCGTGAGCTCCGTCTTCACGCGCGGGTAGGCCTTCGGGTCCCGCGTTTCGCGCCGCAGCCAGTCACCGGCAGCCTCGTAGGCCTTGTCCGCGCCAACAGGGTCGCGGGCTTCCTCTTCCGGCGTCGGCATCGGGATCCCGACCTGCCGCAGGAGATCGAAGTAGCTGCACTTGGTGATCTCGTTGATCCGGCTGTCGCGATGCCGGAGCATGGCCGTAGACGGCATGCCACCCCATGCCTCGGACAAACCCGGTTCGAGCTTCTTGCCTGCGGTTCCGGCCGCCTGGGCAAAGCAGTACGGCAGCCCAAGGGCAGCAACCACGCCGCCGACGAAACCCCAGGCGCTTTGGAGTTCGGGCACGACAGCCAACGCAGCGAAGATGGCAGGCGCCAATGCGAAGGTAACCGGGTTCTGGCGAGCCCTGAAGTTGTACATGTCGATGGACATGCGTGATCCTCTCTGCCACAGCGCAGGTGCGGGTGCGTCACCAAGCCTTATCCGATTGTAGCACCTTTAGAGGGTTCTTGCGCGGCGAAGCCCCTAGATATTGATTCCAGAAGGTTAAGGAAGGGTTTTGGTACGTGCTGCCTCACAATGAAGGGCACGGCGACCGACGGTAAACGGTCGAATACCGGAATCCCGGTCGGCGCGACAACGTGGAGCGGCCCCGACACGCCACTGCGCCAGCGGCCTGTTTGCCAGCAGCTACTGCGAGATGGGACCTGAGCCTACTCGTCCTCGTTCAACTTGATCGCGAGCGAATGCAAGTTTGCCAGCCGGATGTCAATCCGGTTGGTGGGGGTGCCGTCCTTGAATGCGCGGGTGACGTCGCCGAAGGCGTAGCAGTAGATTGCCCCCTTCCCCATGTCGACCGCGTCATCGAGAGCGGCCCGCAACAGCACCTTGCCGCGGAAGCCATTGATCTGCTCCTTGGACACGAAGACCGATACTGTGCAGAGCGTCCCGTCCTTGAGCTTGCTTCTCGACTCGAACCTGATGCTGTAGCCGCTGGAATAGCGCATGACGTTCGCCCGACCGAAATAGATGCGGTTCCAGAAGTGCTCGTTGCTGCAATATTTTGCAGGAGCAAAATAGGATCGGTACGTTCTGGTCTCCATGTCCCCGATGCGGAACGGCGTCACCTTTCGTTCATCGTCCGACATAGCCTCGAAGCAGCGTGCGACTTCGTGGAGGCGCGAAGTCTTGTTGAGATTTCCTCTGAGGAAGCCGCGCAGCCTGGTGCGGCGCTCGGTTTGGTCAGGGATGCCCAGGATTGTGCGCAAGGCGCCGAAATCGTCGTCTGTGTTGGGCGTGTCCGTTTCGGGTAAGGGCTTGAAAACTGTGATGAGTTCGGTCCGTTTGAGGTTTGCCACTTTCGGAGACGTCGTGTCGCCCTCGAGTTCGTCGCTGACGGCGACAAGCTCACACCACGGACACCCGTCGGCGTGGGGGCTGTCCTTTGCGAGCCGGAAATGGGGCTTCTGGACGAACTTGTCCTTGCCGGGAAGTTTGTCGTAGTTCACGCCCGTGATCCCCGCATGCGCGGCCTCCCGGCACTTGGCATCGGGACACTGGAACGTCAGGCGTTCACGTTCGCCCTCTGGCTTGCTGAAGTAGACCTCGTGAGCCTCCACGATGTCGATGACACGGCCGAGTTCAACGCAAAACGCATAAGGCAGGCTCAAGACACAGTCTCCAGGCCGATCAGAGAATGCGCCATACTCCTAACGCATAAATTGTGGCGCAAGGGGCTTACTGTCGCACCGGAAAAGACGGCGGAACCTGCTGCTTGTGAGGGTAGTTGCCGCGTAGCCCGCTGACCTCCGTGTGCTCGTGCCCGCCCTCGTCCATCGTAGAAACTACCGAGCGTCTTCGGCCAAACAGGGATGCGTTCACCATTGGGTGCGCCAACGTCTGCTCTCGGCCGTCATCATGCCGGACAGGGCGGCCGGTCCTCATCATCGTTCCTGCCTGGATGCCGCGATGGCCCAGGACCGATCGGCAGCGCCGCGTCGCCCACCATCGCCTTGCGTCATACGGCGTCCGCGTGATGGTGGTCGAGAGCGTTGCGCTCGACCACGAAGGCAGCTGGCACTGGTGGGCGATTCCGGACTCAGTCCTGAACGCCTGGTTTGACAGCACCTGGCTGGACCGGCAGGTGGGGTGCTTGGGCGTGAGGGAGTTCACCTGATCGCGTGGGCTTCCAGCCTGCCGGTCCAGCCAGCTGGCCGTCAATCCCGGCGCATGGATGCTGCTCGGCGCGAGTTGATGGTGTGGAACTTGGGCTGAGGGTCAGGGCAACGCTGGCACCGCCTTGCTTTTCTCGGAAAACCTTTACCTTTTGCGTTAAGTATTTGGCCGGAAGTGCAAGGGACAGTGGGCTGTGGCGGCGTGCGCGTCTGCTTCATCCCGGCCAGCGATCCGCTGCCGTTGGCAGAAGATGGCAGCGTGGATCTGCCTCAGGTCACCGAAATCGAGATCGTGTTCGTGGGAGAGTACTATGCCGAAGGATATCAAGAAGCTGGCGTTTCAGCCGGACTACGCGGTGCCGCCAGGGAGGATTTTGGAGAAGGTGCTGGACGCCCGCAGTATGACCAAAGCTGAGTTCGCGGATCGGTGTGGTCATTCGGCGAATATTATCTCGGAGATCATCGCCGGAAAGGCACCAATCTGCGTTGACACTGCCATCGAATTTGAGCGTGTGCTTGGACGCCCGGCTGTCTATTGGCTCAACCTCCAGAACCTGTACGAGCTACGGCTCAAGGAATAGATGGAATGCGACGAGGCGCGGGCGGCCGGTCGGATGGACTGGCAGCAGGACAACGGCAAGGTCGAGCGTTGGACCAGCACAGCGTACGCGGCGACCACAGCATGGTGTGCCAAGTCCACCGGGCTGGCGTCGGCGCGGAAATGACAGGTGAGCATCGGATGGCCTTAGCACACGCTTTCGCGCAGCCCGCGAACGGCGTAGCCGCGCGGGTGCAACTCCAGCAGTCGCAAGCATCACGCATCACTTAACTCGTTTTAAAGGGCGCTTTTTTCGCGGTTGGCCTTGGCCTTGTCGTAGCCCTTGGCCAGCTCGGTGTTGTTGTAGATCAGCACCCAATACCCGGTGTCGCTGTCCTTCGCGCGCACGCTGAGTTCGATGCTCAAGCCGGGCGCGCTGTAGGTCGTGAAGTGCCAGCTCTTGCCGCCGTTGAGGCCCGCCAGGAAGTAGCGCGCCTCGTCGTAGATGCTGCCACCGGTACGGTGGGTCGTCTTCCCCTTGCCATACTTCTCCGTCAGGATGTCGTTTAATTCCCCGTAGCGCGCCTTGACCTTGAAGCCGTACGGGTCGTTCGGGAAGTCCTCGCTGGCCGCGATTACCTTCCACAGCCGGTTGTCGAAGCCGAAGTCGACGACGACCGTCTCCACACCGGCGACCAGCTTTGACAGGCCGGTCGCGGAGAACCGCTGGCTGCCCTCGTTGGTCGGCACCTCGGCCAGCTTGATGCCCTTGGCTTCCAGCTCCTCCTTGGACAGCCCCCACTCCAGCCCGAACGGGGCGGCCGCTACGGCTGGAGCCGCGGGGGACGAGGGAGCCGCCTTGGGCAGGTCGGCGGCCTGGGCGGGCGAAACGGCGCCGAGCGCCAGGCCCATCACGACAGCGGCAAAACGGTTCATGCTTCCCTCCACGCTCACAAGGCTTCCTTGTCGGTCACGACAGCGCCGGGCGGCCCCTTGGGCTTGGGCGCGGCGTCGCCCGCCAAGCTCGGCGGTGCCGCCGTCAGACCGTGTTTGATCGACAGCCGCCGCTGCTCGAGCATGGCCAGCGTCATCCGCTCCGTGGCGACGCGGCTGAGAATGGTCACGTAGATCAGCCCGCCGGTGTAGCGCGACGCCTCGCGCTCGCCCGCTGCGATCGAGGCGCGGGTCGCGGCGATGTCGGCGTCAAGGGGCGCGAGGACTTCCGCCGCCACGGCGACGGCCGCGACGGGGGGCAGGCCTGGAGCCGGGGGCAAGCCATGCTTGAGCGATAGGAGGCGCTGCTCCAGCGCGGCCAGCGTCGCCTGCTCGGTGGCCAAGCGCTGGAGCAGGGTGACCTTGATGAGGCCGCCGCTGTATTGGTCGGCGTCCTTCCGGGTATCGGCGATGACGCGACGGCGCTCGGCAATGTCCGCCTCGAGCGCGGCGACCGCGTCCTTGTCGGCGGCTGGAACGGCCGCTGAGGGAGTTGGCGCCGTCGGCAGGGCGACGCCGTACTTGAGTGCAAGGTGGCGTCGTTCCAGCAGCGCCAGGGTGGTCTCCACCAGGCTCAGGCTGGCCAGCCGCTGCGTGTGAATAGTCCCAGCGCGCACTTCGTCCACCGCCGCCTTTCGCTCGGCCAGGGTGGCCAGCTGCTGGGTGATGTCGGCTTCGAGCGCCGCCAGCTGGTCGGCGTTCGCGGTAGGGGCAGCCGCGCCGGTCACCGTGTAGCGCAGGTCGACGAAGCGCAGCGCGGCGGCCCGACGCTGCTCGAGCATGTCGCGGGTCTGGGCGCGGATGGCGGCGCTCAGCGCCTGCTCCGCCTTGACCTGCGGGTCCTCCGAGTTCTGGACGGGTGCCGTCTCGGCCAAGGCGGCCAAGTCGCGGTCGAGCTCGGCCGTCGATGGCGGCAGGCGTCTGTGAAGCTCCCAAGCCAGATAGGCGTTGGCGGCAACGCCACATGCCAGGAGAATGCTCAGCGTTTTGGTGGCCACGGTCACGACATCCTCCAACCATGAGCGGGACCGTGGCATCGTGAGCGATACAACCACAGAACGTCAATGATGAAGCGGAGTACACATTTAACGCCCGGCAGGGTAAAGTCAATGAAGATAATATTAAGCCCTTTCAACGGCTTATCCGTCGGATTCCGGGAGAATCATTGACTCTAAAGGGGACGTCCGCAGACACCGCCAGCATCAACCGCGCCGACCACAAGTTCCCCGCAGCGTCAGGGACCTTCGTAGTAGCCGATCAATGGGGGATTCTTCGGGTCCGGGCACTCGGCGGCGAACGCCCTGTTGGACCTCACCCGCCTGGCCGAGCAGGAACCTGGCACCGAGGCGGTCTGGGCCGTCCGTGGCACCGATCTGCGGCGGGCGTTCGGGGGCGGCGATGCCGACGCGCTGGCGGCGCGCGGTGCCTTGGGCACGGCGCTCAAGAACCTCCAGGCCAGCGGTGCCCTGGAGCTGGTGACCGGGTTCCGGGTGGCCAAGGTCGCCACGGCGAACGGCAGAATGGTCCTTGAGAGCAGCGACGGTCAGCGCATAGAGGGAGTCGACGAGATCGTCGCCGCGACCGGCCTGAGGCCGGATCTGACGCCGCTTCGGGAGCTGCGCCTGAAGCTCGACCCGTGGCTGGAGTGCACCGAAGCACTCGGGCCGCTGATCGATCCGAACCTGCACAGCTGCGGCACGGTGCGGCCGCACGGCGTGCGCGAACTCTCTCATCCGGAACCGGGCTTCTACGTGGTCGGCATGAAGAGTTACGGCCGTGCCCCGACGTTCCTGATGGCGACGGGTTACGAGCAGGTGCGCTCGATCGCCGCCTTCCTGGCGGGCGACGTCGAGGCGGCCCATGACGTGCAGCTGGACCTGCCCGAGACCGGCGTGTGCAGCACCGACCTCGGTGCTGCGCCCTCGAAGGAAGCGGCTGGTGGCTGCTGCGGGGGCCCAGCCCCGGTCGAGGTGGACGCCTGCTGCGTGACGGACGCGCAGGTGAAGGCGACGGGCGGCCTGGGCTGCGGCTGCGGGAGCGCTCCCACCACCGTGGTCGAGAAGCCCGCCGTGGCGGGCTGCTGCGGCCCGAGGGAAGCATGACGGCGACGGCATCGGCCGGGGCGGTGGTTGCCGTTCCGGCCCCTGGCCCGTTGCGCCACAGCCTCATTGCGGGCCTCGGCGTCGCGCAGATCGTTTCCTGGGGGACGCTGGTCTACAGCTTCCCCCTGCTGGCGGAGCCGACCATGCAGGCGTTCGGCTTGGCCAAGGCTGACGTCTATCTGCTGGCCTCCATGGCCCTGGTCGTTGCCGCCCTCGCCGCCTATCCGGTCGGCGTGCTGATCGACCGCGGGCATGGTCGCGGCGTGATGGGCCTGGGGTCGCTCCTCGCGGGCGTCGGGCTCCTGGCGTGGTCACAGGCGCAGAACGCCTGGCAACTGTATCCGGTGTTCCTGCTGCTGGGCTTGGTCCAGGCCATGACCCTCTACGACGCGGCCTTCGGCAACGTCATCTCCGTGAGCTTGGGGAGAGAGGACAGCATCCCCGCTGATGTTACCCTGGCGAAGCTGAACGCGGATGGTGGTGACCGCACCCGTGCTTGAGGGAATGAACGGGACAAAGTCTACGTCCTCACGTCGGCGAAGCCGGACCGCCGACCGCCGACGAAACGAAGCCTGCGGAAGGCTGCCACGACGGCGGTCGCCGCCTCGTCGGAGGCAACGCCCCAGCAGGCCGCCAGCGCGTTGTAGGCCAGAGCGGCCTCGCCGCTGCCGAGCGGCTTGCCGCCGATCGCGGCGAACGGGCCTTCTGTTTCAGTCAGCACGCGGCCCCGGGGCATGGCCGTGAGCTGGTCGCGCCCGCGCTTGCCCGTCACCATGGCCGGGCCGACCGAGAGCCAGCAGCTCATGCCGATCGCCCGCTGGAGTTCGGCCTTGGTGCCGAAGAACCGGTGCAGCACGGGAGTACCGGCGCCCGGCTGCCAGGCCAGCGCGCCCAGCACCTCGGCGGTTGTGCGGCGGCTCTGGAGGGCCAGGACATGCCCGCCCGCACGGGCCGACGCGGCCAGGATGTGGTCGAAGGCGCTGATCAGCTCCCGCCAATGCGGCTTGCACTCCGGGCTGCCGTTCAGGCCGACCTCGCCGACGTAGCGGGTTTCGCGCAGCAGGGCATCGAACAGCGGCAACTCCCGGATGCGCTCGTGGGCGATCTAGGGGTGCAGGTCGAGTGCCGTTCGGATTCGGTCATGTCCCTTGGCAAGTGCGGCCATCACGCGCCACGCATTGGGCGTCGTAGACACCGACAGAGTGTCGGCTCCTGACCCTGCACAGCGGCGAGCGGCGCCGATGGGACCGGGTACAGGTTGAGGCGACAGTGTCGGCCGGTACGCCTGGGAGACGACGCCTGCACCGGCTCCAGCGCTTCGGCGGATCTTCTGGCCGTCGCTTGGTAAGACGACAACAAGGTGAGTTCCACATGCCGTCGTCCCAGCGGTCGGTGATGTCGGCGACCGGTGAGATGACGACCTCACCATGTCGTCGTATCGGCGCACCGGCTGATGGTGATGGCGTCGGATACCGCCAACCCCTTGTGTTCTCTGGATTGGGGCGGTGCAAACTACGGCATCCGACGACATGGTGAGGTCACCATGTCGTCGCGACGGCGCTTGGGAATGCGGTGATGTCAGCGACAGGGGAGGCGCCGACATCACCATGTGGCCGGGTCGGCGGCCGGTGGCTGGCGATACCTGACCAGCGCGGGCACAGTCCGGCCCGACGATCAGCAGTGGCTTCACCGGCTCGAACGGGTTGCCGAAGGAGCGCGTGCGCTCGCCATCCTCGCTCGGCCGCCCCCGCTCAGTCATTGCGGCGCTCGGCCGAGTTCGGAGCCCAGGGCATCGGAGACGGCTGTCAACACATCCATGCGCCTCTCGGATCCGACCTCGGCGGCAAGAACCATCGACCGCAGGGGTTCGAGTTCCAGATCCTCCGGGGCGGCCTCCAGCAGCGCCCGCAGGCGCATCATCTCCTGCCGGTACGCCTGGTCACTCGGACGCGGCCAAGCATGGTCCGGCAGGCTGTCCGTCCAGATCATCGTCCTCAGAATTTCCCTGGTCTCGCTCACCGCCGCCTCCTTCAGACCGACTTGGTCGTCCTGACCGCATTATCGTCGCTTCCCGGGGTACGGACCGTCAACGATCGAGGACTGAGAGGTCGTTGGGCCATGTCGCGGCGAGGTCGTCGTTCAATGTGATGCAGTGAGATGCAGGCGGCATGGTCCTTCCGATGGCCGGTTGCGGCGCCCCTCTTGTTGCTGCCAGTCACCCTCACCGCTTTGCGGGCTGCGGGTTGATGACGCACCACGCGGCCGTGACCGCTGCGACAAACTCGCCATCGCTCATCCGCATCAGCGCCTCGACCTGACCACGCGCCGATGCGCAGAAGCCCTCCGCATCCATCCTATAGGACATCCGTCCTTCACGGCGTGCGGTGTCAGAGGCCGCTTCCGTGCGCCACCGGTCAAACCGGCTGAGACCCCGTTTGGCGATGATCTCCCTTTCCCATCCGCTGATGCGTGTCCGGTGGCGCTCGGTCAGGGCGGCGTAGGCACGCATCGCAGCACTCTGCCGAGGATCCATTGTCTGGTGAACGCCGTCCTCCCGCGGCGCTTCAAGACGGCCGGTCGGACGCCCGGCTGCTCTGTCCTCTTCGACCGTTTTGCACGTGAGCGCGTGCACCATGACCTGCGTGTGAACGCGCAGCCCCGCCTCGGCGACTGCGAGTGGCCGAGGCTTTGGGCAGGCATCCTCTCCCTGTGCGGCCGTTGGTCCGATAAGGCTCCCGAGACGCACGGCCAACACACCGCCAATGCCGAGCTCGCAAAGATCCACCACAATTCACTTCATACCCAGGACGCGCACCAGTCCACCCGATCCAGGTGCTGATCCCCTCCACTGGTGCGAGCTCAACGGAGGCTGACACCGCGCGGCACCAGATGTTTTTTGAACTAGCAATGCATTTACCGTAGCCACTTGCAGATCAGTCAAAGGCATCCTGTAAACGCACTACAATCTTCGTTACCACTCTCATCAAAAGAATGAAGACGCACTGTATCGCCGATGATATGGACATCATCGTAGCAGCGAGGACAGGATTTTCGGGCAAAATGAGCGATCAGATCTTCCTCGATCTCGTCATCACTCAGTCCAACATCATCACGAGACGACTCGATATATTCGATAATTTTTCTGTCCTCATGGGTAACATCCACCTCAGCACCGTCCGGGCTGACCTCAATGACCCGCGTGACCCTCACAATCGTTTCGCTCATTTGAAGCACCTCCATCGAGTGGATTAATTCGAAATGAATAGAACACCCAAACCTCATCCGTCAACAAAAATCCGCTGATGTTCTCAATATATTTAGGTAGATGCTTGATATTTACTGTCATGTCAGTTGACAAAGATTTGTATTATCCAAGCCAATCCATGTGGCGCGCAGACAAGGATTTCTCATTTCTTGACAGAATGACTTAGATACAGATACGAAGGGATTTACGCAGCACCATAAATATGAATCTGGCCGCTTGGTGAATTGGATGCCCGAACCACGGGCTGCTCACTGGCAGCTGATAAACTCGCTTAGCTGTATGAAGCGAGCAGCTGCTTTCCGATGGAAGGCGATCAGCCTGGCGGCGACGCGGCTATGACCGCCGCTACGAAAGAGACCGACCCCACCTTGCCCCGGGGGCCTGCCACGCGGCGACCGCCACTGTCCAACGCTTTGGCTTAGAGTGCCGATCAAAACCTCCGCCGGGCCGAGTAAAATCAATGGCTTGAGTCTATGGAGACGGGGTTTTGATCCGCGCTCTTACAGCACTCAGAACGCTGGGCCTCTCCTTGGCAGCCAAGGGTGATAAGCCTCCCGCCGATCAGGCGCAGGTGATTTCCACGCCCTGCCCCACCCAATGTGACGCCCGAGAGTCGCTCGGCCGTGGACGGCGGCCCGGCCGGATCGCGGGAAAGCGGCGCAAGAGTTCGAGGCACCGCTCAACCTCGAGGGCCGCCGCATCCTTCTCGACCCGACCGCCCACCTCCAAGGCCATCTCCAGCGTTTTGGTGGCTGCCTCCAGCTGTCGCAGAGCCCCGTGCCGGATCGCGCTTCGCCACGCCACCGCAGCCGCACGGCTGGGAGCGGTCTCCGGCGACAACGCTCCACGAACAAAGGCATCGTAAACATTTTTGTAATGCCGCTCCGTTCTGTGGTGAAGTAGAACAGGAGTGAAAATGTTTACATGAGCACGCGCCTCACCAAGCAGAGTAAACATATTTGTCATGACGCGACCTTTTCACCAAGATGCTTGCAGAATGTTTATAGACGATCATAGCATTGATTTATGAAGCCGCACTATATGCGAGGAATTTTCGATGGCCGTCAGATCTTTGCCATTCACCCAGCATTGCGCGAGCGGGATCGTGGCAACGTCCACGATCGCTTGCATGCTGTGGCTTACCGCCTGGATGCTGATGGCCGATCATCCGCAGATCGTCCCGCACATGCTGATGAGCTCTTGGCTGGTCGATGCTGCCCCTCCCGTTATCCTGGCAGCCCTCAGCATCGAACTGAGCATCGGACTGGCGCTGGTGCTTGCATCCGGCCTCCTGCCAATCCTCGTGGTGCACCAAACCGCGCGCATGGTGGTGAAAGCCATCCGGCGTGAGCCTCTTTCCATCGGGAACATCGTCACTGTCACCCTTATGGCCACCGGGTTGCTGGCCTTCCTGGTCGCCGCCTACGGCTTCGAAGCCCCCCTGCTGGTCGCCGCGGACGCAGTCCTTGCACTCGGTGTGCTCGCGGGCATCAGCCAGTTCATTGCCCGCTCGATCGAGGATCTCCGTCGCCCCCGTGACTTCGGCTTCTTTGCGGTTCGTCCAAACCACACGGCCAAGGACACCTCCAATGAGTAAGCTCCAGGCATTCCTCGACCGCGGTCGAAGGGAAGCACGCGCATTTGTCCGTGACGATGTCCTTGGCGTCGACGAGTGGCGATCCGACTGGAAAGGGGCGCTGCGAGGCAAGGGACGGGTCCTTGGAACCGGATGGCGCAGCATCAACGGGCTCTGGGCTGGAGCCGCCTCCAACATCGGGGGGCTGGCCCGTGGTGCATTCGGCCGCCAGACGGTCCAACCCTTGCCGTCGCAGGCGACGGATCCGGCCGAGCGTTTCCACGTCGCCCAGCGGTTCTACGACCGGGCCGACGACTTCCTGGTCACCGCCCAGGCGTGCACGCACCGGTATTTCCTGCTCCATCTCGCCGCTCTCATTGCTCTGCTCGCTATCGCGGTCGGGTCAGTAGGCGGAAACCATGTCAACAGCTTGCTGGAATGGATCAGCTTCCTTGGTTGCTTCGCCACTATCCCGGTTTTTAGCGTCCTGGCGATCAGAGCCGCGTTCTACAATTTTCAATTGCGCAAACGTCGGCTCGACAGCTTTGCGTCCTGGCTGCGTCAGCCTGGTGAATGGTGGACCGAAGCTCCGGAGGGCGTTTCTCCGCTGTCCGGCGCTGGACCGGCTGCGCTGTTGCTGATGATCAGCGGCGCCACAGCCACCACGATGCTGGGCAACCCGGCCGCCGCCGTGGCCGCGGCTACAGACGCGGATCCGGTGGTCAGCGGGAACATCATCACGGCGCTGTTCCGTACGCTCAACGTCAACGACCTCTGGTACCAGCTCCTCACCTTCGTGTTCCCGGGTGTTGGTCCGGTTGGCGGCACAGTCACGCCGCTGGCGAACGGAATCGCCAGCGGGTTCTCGGTGTTCATCGCCGTACTGATGGCCTGCTCCGCGGCGATGATGGCCTACCACACCATCATTGGAATCGTGGCTACCGCGCACGAGGGAAAGGTCCTTGGGTCGCGCTGGCACCAAGTATGGGCACCAGTAAGGGTTTCTTATGGTGTGGCGGCGCTTGCCCCCGTCGCCAAGGGATACTGCCTGCTTCAGGTGCTCGTTGTTTGGATTGCATTGGTCGGCGGCCAATTCGGTAACTTGATCTGGTCCGGGTTCCTCGATGGGTTGTCCGGTGCCAAGATCAGCAATCCGGCCCTGCAAGAGACCGTCCCGCTCGTCCGCGACACCATGTTCCTCGAAGTCTGCTTCGAGGCTGTCCGGCGCGATGCAATCAACAGAAAATCCATCAACTCGGATGTCCAGGTGCCGGAATGGCCTCGGGAGCCGACACCGGGTCCGATGACGCTCACGAACAACGCCATCTACCGCGGCATCAAACAGGTATGGCATTTTGTTGTGAGCCTCTGGGATTCGTCGAAAACCGCAGGGACGCAGCAGCCTATCGCTGTCCAAGACATGATCCTGGACTACGGCGTCTGCGGTTCGATCCGTGTAGCCTCCAGCAAGGAGTCCGCGGCAGCCGACAGAAACGTTCTCCGGCTGGACCAAGCGCGGAATGCCGCTCTCGACTCTCTGCGCGCCAAACTGCGGGCCATCGCGCAACGGATGATAACCTCGGATGGTCCTGTCAGTATCAACCTTTCTGACAAGGACAAGGATAGGGCAAACGAAATCTTCCAGCAGGTGCTGCTGGCGAAGGCGGATTATGACAACGCTCTGACGACAGCAGTCCAGACCTATGTGGACAGTGTCAACAAGGTCAGCTTGACCGAGTTCAAGGCAGTTGCGGGAACGGCAGGCTGGGCGTCTGCTGGCTCCTACTATATGACCCTCAGCCGAATTTCTGCGCAGGTGATGTCCCTGGTCGGCGTGATGCCGGAGGTGACTTTCGGGAGCACCGGTTCACAGTACAAGGACGGCATTGGGATTGACCGTCTGCTTGGCCACGAACTCTTGGGCGTGCTTCCGAAGCTGCGTAGCTGGTGGGACAAGCAGCTGTTGACCACGACCTCTCTGTCTACTGCGGCCGCCCGCGCTGGCCAGTTCGACAACAGCGGCAGTATTGCCGGTGTTATGGAGTGGTTTGGCAGCTCGGACAGCGCGCTCCAGAAGTGGTTGATCGGCTTGGCGGTGCTGAAGCCGGGCACCGGCCAGGCGTTGCAGCACATGGTCGACTTCGGCCATCTCATCCTCAACGCCGCCTTCATGATCCTCGCCGCCCTTGGCGTGGGTGGAGCGCTGATCTCGAAGGTTCCGGTCGCGGGTGCGGCTGCCGAGGCAGCATCCAACTTCGTCGGCAAGCTGATGCCGAGCGGGGCCGAAAAGTTGACGGGCTTTGCCGCGACGTTCTTCGGTCTGATCGCCGTCGCTCTTCTGCTTGCGGCGGTCTTCCATGCCTACGTTCTGCCGATGATGCCCTTCAT
The DNA here is from genome assembly GCF_059803775.1 of Azospirillum sp. UFLA03-27. Taxonomy (NCBI): domain Bacteria; kingdom Pseudomonadati; phylum Pseudomonadota; class Alphaproteobacteria; order Rhodospirillales; family Azospirillaceae; genus Azospirillum; species Azospirillum sp. UFLA03-27. The sequence goes on from NZ_JAUQTX010000010.1 coordinate 45,530, forward strand.
CCACTTCCTGTACGCCGTGATGGGCATGCTGATCCTGGTGATCGAGGGAGTGATCGCAGCTCCTCTCTGGGCCTTCATGCACATCCGAATGGACGGCGCGGAGTTCCTGGACGGCCCGCAGAAAGCTGGCTACGGCATTGTATTCAACCTGCTGTTTCGAATCCCGCTGACCCTGTTCGGGCTATTCTTCTCCATCCTCGTGTTCGAGGCGATGGTCTGGTTCCTGTCCAAAACAGTGTACGCGGCGATGGCGGCGGCGACCACAGGGAACACGGTCGGGCTCGTCGGCGTGATCACCTACGTGATCCTCATCTCGGTGCTGAATTATCAGCTGGCTATCCGCAGCTTCAACCTGATCTCCCAGGTACCCGATCGCGTCGCACGGTGGTTCGGAGCGCAGCCGGACGGGGACGGTGAACATCACCAAGCCGCCAGCGCGGTGGGCTTTGTCGGGACCCATACGGAAAATACCATGAAGATGGGCGTCGACGCTGGCAAAGCCGCATTCTTTGCCTCGCCAAGCGACATGAACCGGCTGGTGAGCGCGCTCGAGAAGGCAAACGGCGACGGGAGTTTGGCTTCTGCCGCTGGCGGGGTGTCTGGCGCGAGTAAGATCACCGGCGCGGCGGCCGGACGTGCAGCCGATACTCCACACGCGGGCAACACGGCAAAAGGTGGGGCTGGTGACAGCCGCCAAAACGGCCACGGTAGCTCGGCTACGAAGATACCGAAACCGGCAGGAAACGGTCAGCTGAAAGGAGGCGGATAAGCCAAGCGGCACCTTCCGGTGCCGCTTCAACTTTGGGCCGAGTGCGCTCTTACCCCACCCGATAGACTTCGGGGTTATCCACGTTCCGCTTCTTCGCGGCCGCGTCGAATGCCTCGATCCAGATACGGGTCGATTTCCTCAACGGCGAACCGTTCTTCATAGTGCCGAGTTGAACCAGGAGAGGACTGTCGGGGTGCAGTACCTTGAAGGCATCGACGACCGCCTGGGAAGCAACGGCGGTGGCTTCTTCCAACGCCAGCTTGAGCTCGAGGTCGGCGACCCGGGCACGCAGGACTTCGTTCTCCTCCTCAAGGGCGGTGATGGCCTGCGCGTCGGCCTGACGCTGCTGGTTGGCCTGCCCCAGGCGCTCCGCGAGGGCGACACCGACGGCCTCAACCGCGTCGGCGCGACGCTTCTGTCCAACCAGAATGCCAAAGCTCAGATTGTCCATGGCCCGGATCTCCAGCAAGTCACCGCATCGGCGTCGAACGCGGCGTCAACCATTGATCGCCGAGAATTCCTTGTCAACACATATTGCGCGCGAAAGTGGCTCTACTCGAGAATTCGACCTATATTGTTGCGCCAACCTCTGCCGCAGATATGGATGTGATCTATGAACGGTAGGCGTTCTATTCAACGGCTGTGGACTCCCTGGTCTCATCGCTGCCCGCTTCTGCTCCATCGCGCCCACCGTGCCCACGGCCCCGAACGCTGCGCCCTGCTGCGCGCTTGGATGCACAGCCGCCGCGACGGCGACCCGGTCATGGCGCGGGTCTCGGCTCCCTGATCCCGAAGTCGCCACGGTCGATCATCGCCAGGATGGCCCGGAAGGCATCGCGGCGGCGCCGACGCCGCGCCGTGAGCACGAGCTGCGGGCGGCGACCGCGGGCTGTTTCGGCGTGCCACTTGCCGCCGTTGCGGCAGAGGACAATCCGCCAGCCGCGATGCTGGCACGTCCGTTGCGCCGTCGACTGCCTAGCGGTCTTCGGCGATTGGGACAGCAAAGGCGTCGTGTCTCCACGCTCCAGGCGGCGAGCCTCGATGCACCGAGCCGCCCGCCAAGCTCGTCGCCGGAATTCCAGATCCGAGACATCCGGCCGCGGTTCTCCCCGGGACAGGTGCCGGAGAATGTACCGGAGCAGGATGATCTTCATCCTCTCTGTCACGTCATGCGCGTTCGGCGTCACCATCTCCGGAATTCCCTGATTCCCGTCGGGGAACCATGGTGACACCACCGCAAGCCGCGAGCAATCGCACACCCCCATGACGATCGGATCGCGTCACGATCCGATCGTCATGGTTGTGCCTCCAGAGAGCGGATTGTAGGTTCTCCATCGCATTCTGGAGCCGACACCCTGCTCGGCTCCCCCACTCGGGACTGAAACGATGACACGGAGCGACCTTCAGATACCGCGGCGCTGACGGCCTGCTGGCCAGCGGCCAGCGCAATGTCCTTCCCGCGTGTACGAGGATCTCCTGATGTCAGCCCGCAAAGCGGTGATGCAGTCAGCCGACGATTGCGACGAATTTCCCTTCACCAGCGCCCCTCAAACCGAGCAGGCTCGCGATCCCGCCGAGGTGGCCGCGCACAACATTCAGGTGGTCAACGCGCTGCTAGAGGAACTCGATGGCATCGGCGACCGTGAAGGTGTCGTCGTGGTCGGCGCATGCAACCATCCTGATCGCCTCAACCCCGCGCTCACGCGATCCGGCCGCCTCGACCGCACCATCCGTCTCCAGCTGCCGGATCAAAACGCCCTCACGGCCATCCTGCGGGCTCACCTCGGCATGGGGCAGCCAGCCCGATGGTCAGCGCCACCGCCGAGAATGAACGCTCGGAAACACCAAGCTCCGCAGCCTGGACGCCCACAACGCACGCAGGACACTGACCATGACCATTATCTTCTACGGTGATCCTCATGGCGAGTGGCGGCCGCTCCTAGATGCCTGCACCCGACACCAGCCCCAGGCCGTCGTCATCGTCGGCGACTGCGAGCTCGAGGAGCCGCTTCGCCGGGTCCTGGCGCTCCTGTTCGACGCCGGTGTGGAGGTATTTTACATCCCAGGCAACCACGACACTGATCACCCGGAACGGTATCCGCTGTTGTTCGACGACCATCCTGGAGGGGACCTGCACGGCCGTGCCATCGAGCTGGACGGCGTGCGCATCGCCGGTCTGGGCGGCGTCTTCCGCGGCAGGGTTTGGTACCCGCGTCTCGGTGACGAAGCGCCCGTCTGGAGGACCCGAGCCGACCTCTTGGAGCACACGCCGAAGCAGGCCCGTTGGCGGGCCGGGTTGCCGCTGCGCCACCGGTCGACGATCTTCCCCGAGGACCTGGAGACACTGCGGGAAATCGGACCGGTCGACGTGCTGGTGACTCACGAAGCGCCGACCGCTCACCGATCCGGCTTTGCCGGAATCGATCAGGCCGCCGCGGTGTGCGGTGCCCGCCTCATCGTCCATGGACACCATCACTACGCCTACGAAGCGGAACTGTCGGGCGGTTGCCGGGTGCGGGGCTTGGCCATGGCCGAGCCTTGGGTCCTGGAGCTTTGATCCGCTGTGTGTCCGCCTGGATCGTCGTCCGGGCACCCCCGCTTTTACGCCAACGGTCGCCAGTGTTACGGTCGTCCTGAGCGCCACTGACGGGCGCAGGTCAGCACGCGGAAGCCATTGCTGAATCCTGTTGCCGGTGCTTGCCGCGTTGCGGTGAGATGGCGGCCGAAGGGCGTCAGGAACGACAGGTGGGACGGCATGGCTGGCGGCCAGAAGTGGGCGTTCAAGACGAAGCTCCGAGCACGCGCTTTCGGATGGCGTGGGTCGCAGGCCGCCGTCGCGCCGCTGAAGGAGGCCGTGTCCGAGATCCGGACCGTCAGCAAGGTCGATCCGCTGACGGCCGGGGAAGGCGCCCTCGCGCTTATGGAACGGCTGTGGCCCGCTTTCGAACAGATCGACACCTCGTCGGGGGCGCTGGGCAGCGCCGTCCACAAGGCGCTCGATGAGGTGATCCCGATCCTGATTGCCGCACCGGCCGATCCGAAAACGCGCGCCAAATGGCTGGAGCGCCTGTACCAAGCCGTGCTCGACGACGGTGTCCAATACCTGTTTCCCGTGGAGGAGCGCTGGGGAGAGATCGCCGTCTATCCGGAACTCATGAACGAGTACGCCGATTTTCTGTTGCCGTCTCTGCGGCGGTTTTGGTCCAGCAGCACGCCCGGCGGCTACGTCGTCGGCGGAACCATCGGCTTGTCCTGTCTGCTCGAGGTCGGCCGATACGACGAACTCTTGGATCTGCTCGGCACTTCCCGCCATCGCTTCTGGTCGGATCACCGCCTCGGCGCCGAGGCGCTGGCACGCCAGGGGTTGATCGATGCGGCCATTACCTACGCCGAAGGCTGCCGGGACCCGAAGCTCCGCAGCTATGACGAGCGGGCCATCGACCGTTTCTGCGAATCCCTCCTGCTCCGGTCGGGACGGGCCGATGAAGCCTACCGCCGCTATGGACTGAGCACCGGGGCCGGGACAACCTATCTCGCGATATTCCGGGACACCGCGCGCCGCTATCCCGGCCGCGATAAGCGCCAGATCCTTCTCGACCTCATTCAGACGCGCGGCGATGCAGGAAAATGGTTCGCTGCCGCCAAGGATGCCGGTTTTTTGGACATCGCGCTGGAGTGCGCGGCCGCTCCGAACGCCGAACCGGGGACATTGATCCGCGCCGCACGGGACAACGCGGAACGGGAACCGGATTTCGCCGCCCAGGTCGCGCTGAGCGCTTTGCGCAGCCTTCTCACAGGTGGCGGGTATGATCCCAGCGTCACCGACCTGCACGCCGCGGTCGGTCACCTGATGACCGCGGCGGCACGGATCGGCCGAGAGGCTTGGGCTCGGGAACAGATGAAAGCCCTGACAGCCGGACCGTGTTCGCCAGGGCGCGAGCACATGCGCGCAGCGTTGGAAGCTGTTCTGGAGCGCGGCACACTGACGCGGTTGGCCGGGTACTGAGCCGCGGGCAGCAGGAGGTGATGGGATGGTCGAGAACGAGGAGATCGAGATCACTGTAGGGGCCGTCGAGGCCCTCGGCGCCCGACGCCTAGCGGAGATCCTAGTCGAGCAGGCCTATCAGGACGCGGGCCTGCATCAAGCTCTGCGGCTCGCCCTGGCTTCACGGAGCAGCAGCGACCAGCTGGCGCAGACCTTGTCCGAGGAGATCCAGCGGATCGCATCCGATCGCCGGTTCTACGGCTACCGTGAAAGCTCATCCCTGGCTGCTGACCTTGACCGGGTCCGCGAATCCATTGTCCGAGACCTTCTCCCGGAGCGCCCCTTGGCGGCTGCCGAGCTGCTCGGTCGCTTCATCCAGCTCGACGCCACGGTGTTCGACCGCTCCGACGACTCCGACGGCCTGATCGGTGACGTGCTCAAGCAGGCCATCGAGGACTTCGGCGCTGCATGGGCTGCGGTGCCCGACCGCGATCGGGTGCAGCTGGCCCGCGAGGTCTTCGCCATCCTCACCAAGGACAGCTACGGCGTTCACGGTGGTGTCGTCACCGCCTTCAAGGAGGCATTGGGGTCAGAGGGATTGGACGAACTGGAGCGCCTGATCCGCGGTGACCTGGAGCGTTGCCGGACCCAGGACGAGGAGGCGCGGACGTGGCCTTTGACACGAGGCCTTCAGCAGATCGCCGATGCCCGCGGGGATGTCGACGGCTTCATCGCCGTATACCGCCTCGCCGGGACCGAGCGACACGCCCTCAAGGACATCTGCGAACGCCTCATCGAAGCGGGGCGTGCGGCCGAAGCCCTGGCGCGGGTCGAGCAGGCGGACGTCCCGGCGCACCGGCAATGGGAGATCGATGATCTCCGTGTTCGTCTCTTGGAACTGCTGGGCCGTCACGGCGACGCCCAGGCTATCCGCTGGAGGATGTTCACCGGCAGCCTGTCCGAGCACACCCTCCGCGCATTCCTCGCTCATCTGCCGGAAGGAGAGCATGACCGGGTGCGGGCAACGGCCGTGACGCTGGCCCGTCAGCATCGCGAACCGCATGCCGCGCTCAACCTGCTGATCGGCCTGGATCTGGATGCGGCGGCCGACCTGGTGCTGATCCGCGTCGGCGAGCTGAACGGCGACTTGTACAGCAGACTGCGTGCCGCCGCCCAGGCGCTTGAGGCCGACCATCCCCTTGCCGCCGTCCTGCTCTACCGCAGCATGGCGGACGCCGTCCTGGCGCGGGCACAGTCCACGCAGTACGAGCATGCCGTCCGCGACCTGGCCGCGGCGGAACGGTTGGTCCCCGCCGTCGGCGACTGGCTCGGACACCCACCCCAGGATGCCTACCGCGAACAGGTTGTGGCGAGCCACCGGCAGAAGCGGACGTTCTGGGACAGGATGAAGACCGCAGGACTGAACTGGAAGGATCGCTGAGAGGACCTTCCCCAACACCTGCATGCGATGACATCAGTGCCGTCGAGCTGCTTGGCCGAGATCCTCCAGCGGCTGCCCAAAGGGCGTCGGCTGCCGTACCGTACTGTACCGGTAAAATACCGTACGATATCGGCATCTTAACGCCCTCGCAGGGGGTGATCCGCCACTCGATGCAGGCCTCGAAGAGGTAATACACCGGCCGCAGAAGCTGTTACACGGCTTCGAAAAAGTGTTACACGACACCACGATTCATGTTGCACGGATTTGCTAAGCCATTGCTCTGAAATCAGAAACGGCGGCTTTATCTCCAGCGGTCCTGGAGGCTGCCGATGAGGAGACGTTTAGCAGGACGTCGGCCACTGGGTTCTATTGGCCGACTGCATCAGGTGCGATTCCGTCAACAGATCTGTCCACCTTTTGCACCGAAATCCGTTGACGCCGATGTCTGTATGACTGTGAACCTGCCGGATTGGCACCCATGATGCCGCCCTCCCCTCCTCGCCGGGCAGGGAGTTGAGCCGCCCCCGGCTGGCGTCAGCTTCTGAAGCGGTGACGCCCCTTTCCGCTTCGTGAAAACGGTCGTCAGACATCACGTTCCCTGGGCGAATTCAACCGTCTGCCGAGTGCCGGAGCGGGCCTGGGAAACTCGGAAAAAGTGTTACACGACTCCGGATAATGTGATCCTGATTCCGGGAGTAACGGGGGGACGACCATGGCACCGCCCGTCAGCCAACACCGAGTATTCGTTGCCCGTCCCGATCGCGCCACGGGAGAGCCGGATGTGGTTTCGAGCCTACCCGCGTCGTCTCCCTCGACGACTACGTAGACTGTGGACCTGACACGCGCGACGTGCTGGACATCCTGACCGGCCACTAGCAGGGTGCGGAAAAACGAACATATTTCGGCCTTTTGCCCCCTCTGAGGCTTGGAAATGGCGTTTCCGCCGCCCGTTTTTATCAGAATGGAGCGCCTTTTCGCGCTCCGAGACGCTCGGAGCCGCCGCTCAGGCGGATTCCGGGCGTAATTATGCCGCCGCCAGCAGCTTGGGCAGGCGGATCAGGTTGTAAGCGGTGGCGGTCAGGGTGAACATCCAACCGACA
>NZ_JAUQTX010000110.1:0-20105 GCF_059803775.1 Azospirillum sp. UFLA03-27
AGCCGATGCAACTCATCGGCGTCAAGGTGATGAACCAGGTGAACCTTGCTGCCCATGCCAAATCAGGTGGATCGGGCCCGCCTCAATGGAAGCCTTCACACGCCGTCGGTATTACGGCCATTCGACCTCCTCGTACGTCCAATCCAAGTTAACGTGACAATGCCATTGCCCGGCCTGTTCGTCGCGCTGTCGGGGGCCAAGGGCTTCATGACCGCTCCCGCGGCGGGGCGCCTGCTTGCCCACCTCGTCGACGGGCAGGCCGTTCCGGACTGGTTCGCCCGCCTGTCCCCGGCCCGCTTCGCCAGTGGCGAGGAGCTGGAGAAGGAGCCGGCGATTGTGTGAGGCGCCGTTGCACAGAGGAGGGGAGGGGCGTGCCGTCGGCCGGGGCAGACACCCGCCCCGTCTTCCCGCCCCGTCTTCCTGAGATCGCGTTGCCCCGTTCACGTCGCTACCAGCGGAAAACCGCGCTCGGGGCAAAGCACACGCTTGACGCCGAGCTTAAAACCTATTTTCCTATATGGAATAAGAAAAATAAAACCATTAACAATTGTTGTTTCTGGTGCGGCGACCGTCCGGCGACGCTCCCCCTTCCTCTCCCCTTTAAGCAGGAGACTCGGCATGAAGGCTTCGGATGACTTCCACTGGATGCTGATCGCGTCGCTCAGCCCGTCCTGCGCCTTGCCGTTGCCACTGCCGCCGGACCCTTCGGACGACGCGCCGGACCGGACGCTCACGCCGCACCGGACGCACGCGGAACAGCCGCCGCTCAGCCATTGGCTGGCCTTGGGGACCGGCGTCGTCCTGGCCGTCCTTCCGATTCTGGTGGCCGCGCTGGCCTGATCCGCAGCCACACCCGGCCTCGGCCGCACCCAATTCCCGGACGGACGACCACCATGACCGATCCCACCCTTCCCAACCTGTCCCGCCTGCGCGGCTTCATCGTCGCCTTCACCCGTCTGGTGGAGCGGCTGGGCGACGACGAGGCCGCCATCCTGGACGCGGGACGCGGTCTCCTGACCGGGCTGATCGCCGTGGACAATTGGCTGCCCGACGCCTTCGCGCAGCCCGATCCGGTCCATTACCGGCAGTACCTGCTGCATTGCGATCCCCATGAACGCTTCTCGGTCGTCAGCTTCGTCTGGGGGCCGGGGCAGTGCACGCCGATCCACGACCACACCGTCTGGGGCCTCGTCGGCGTGCTGCGCGGGGCGGAGCATTCCCAGCGTTACGAGTTGCAGGATGGCCCGCCGCTTGCCACCGCCGCCGACCTTCTGCCGGTCGGATCGGTGGAGGCGGTGTCGCCGCGCATCGGCGACGTCCACGCCATTTCCAACGCATTGTCCGATCGACCGTCGATCAGCATCCACGTCTATGGCGGCAACATCGGCGCCATTCGGCGGTCGGTCTTCGATCCGCTGACCGGCGAGCGCAAGCCTTTCATCTCCGGCTACGCCAACAGCGCCCTGCCCAACCTGTGGGACCGCTCGAAGCCCGTTCCGCAAGCCGCATAACAGGTCCCGGAAAGCAACCATGCCCGTCACCGCACCGCTCGCCACCCGCAAGCCGGCGGAGATCCGCCGCGACTGGATCGACCGCAGGGAGGTCGCCCTTCTCGACGCGCGGGAGGAGGGCCCTTATTCGCTGGCCCACCCGCTGTTCGCCGTGTCGGTGCCGCTCAGCCGGGTGGAATTGCTGGCCTACGATCTGCTGCCGCGGCGCGACGTGCCGATCACCGTCTACGACAACGGCGAGGCCTATGCCGAGCCGGCGGCGCGGCGGCTCCAGGCGCTGGGCTACCGCGACGTGACGCTGCTGGAGGGCGGGCTGGCCGGCTGGATCGCCGCCGGGTTCGAGGTCTACCGGGACGTCAACGTGCCAAGCAAGGCGTTCGGCGAGTGGGTGGAGCATCACCGCCACACCCCGTCGCTGTCCGCCGACGAAGTGAAGACGCTGATCGATAGCGGAGCCGATCTGGTCGTCCTCGACGCCCGGCGCTACGAGGAGTTCCAGACCATGGCGATCCCCGGCGGCATCAGCGTGCCGGGGGCGGAGCTGGTCAAGCGCGTCCACGACATCGCGCCCGACCCGCGGACGCTGGTCATCGTCAACTGCGCCGGGCGCACCCGCTCGATCATCGGCACGCAGTCGCTGGTGAACGCCGGTATTCCCAACCGCGTGGCGGCGCTGCGCAACGGCACCATCGGCTGGACCCTGGCCGGGCTGGAGCTGGCCCGCGGGCGCGACGGGCGCTTTCCGGCTGTGTCGCCGGAGGGCGACGCCAAGGGCCGCAAGGCCGCCCGCGCGGTGGCCGACCGGGCCGGCGTTGGGCGCATCGGCCCCGCCGCGCTGCACGCCTTCCGCGGCGATGAGCGGCGCACCCTGCACCGGTTCGACGTGCGCACGCCGGAGGAGTACGAGGCCGGCCATCTGCCGGGCTTCCGCCACGCGGCGGGCGGGCAGCTCGTCCAGGCGACCGACGAGTATGTCGCGGTGCGCGGCGCCCGCATCGTGCTGGCCGACGACCCGGCGGGCGGCGGCGGCCCGCGCGCCGACATGACCGCCTCCTGGCTGGCGCAGCTCGGCTGGGAGGTGCATGTGCTGGAGGGTGACGTGGCGTCTCTGGGCATCGAGAGCGGCTCCGACCACCGCCGCCTGCCTCCCGTCCCTGACGCCGGGGCGGAGACGGTGGCGCCGCGCGACCTGCTGGCCCTGCTGGAGAACGGCGAGGCGGCGGTGATCGACATCGCCCGCAGCCCACGCTACCGCACCGGCCATATTCCGGGGGCGTATTTCTCGACCCGCGCGCGTCTGGGCGGGACCATCGCCCGCCTGCCGAAGGGCGTGCGCCCGGTGCTGACCTGCTGGGACGGCACGCTGACCCGCTACGCCGTCGCCGACTTCCCGCCCGGAGCGGTCCCGCTGCTGCTGGAGGGTGGCACGAAGGGCTGGGTGGCGGCCGGGCTGCCGCTCAGCACCGGGCTGGAGCGCTTGGGGTCGGAGCCGGACGACGTCTACAAGCGCCCCTACGAGGGCACCGACAACAGTGCCGCCGCCATGCAGGGCTACATCGACTGGGAGCTTGAGCTGGTGGACCAGCTGAAGCGCGACGGCGCTCACAATTTCCGCGTCATCTGACGAACTCCGCAACGGGACACGCCATGACCATTTCCACGCGCTTCTCCGCGCTAGGCCGCCGAGCGCTGCTCGGCTCCGCGCTGCTGCTCGCTGTCGGCTTCACTGGCCTGACCCCGGCTCCCGCGAAGGCCGAGGCGACGGAGGTCCGCTTCGCCCGCAACCTCGGCCTCGGCTACCTGCCGCTCTACGTCATGGAGGACAAGGCGCTGGTGGAGAAACACGCCCGCGCCGCCGGGCTGGGTGCGGTGACGGTCCGCTACACCCCGCTCGGCAACCCGACGACGATCACCGAGGCCACCCTGTCCGGCAACGCCGACTTCGGGGCGGCGGGCGTGCCGGCCTTCATCATCGCCTGGGACAAAACGAAGGGGAACGCCAACCTGCGCGGGCTGGCCGCCCTGAACGCCCAGCCGGCCTATCTCAACACCAACCGGCCCGAGGTGAAGGGCCTGAGGGACTTCACCGAGACGGACCGCATCGTCGTGCCGTCGGTCCGCGCCTCCTATCAGGCCATCGTGCTCCAGATCGCCGCCGAGCAGGTCTTCGGCCCCGGCCAGCACGCGCGTCTGGACCCGCTGACCGTCTCGCTGGCCCATCCCGACGGCACCGCCGCCCTGCTGTCCGGCCGGACGGAGATCACCGCCCACTTCACCAGCCCGCCCTTCCAGGACCAGCAGCTCCGCGACCCGAAGATCCACAAGGTGCTGAGCAGCTACGACGTGCTGGGCGGGCCGGCGTCCTTCAGCGCGCTGTGGACCTCCGCCGCCTTCCACGAGGCTAACCCGCGGCTGACCAAGGCGGTGCTGGCGGCGCTGGAGGACGCGGTGGCCCTCATCAAGGCCGACCCTAGGGAGGCCGCCCGCGCCTACATCCGCATCGAAAAGTCCAAGCTGGGCGAGGAGGAGGTGGCGGCGATGATCGCCCATCCGGAGGTGTCCTACGACCTCGCTCCGCGCGGCATCGGCATCTTCACCGACTTCATGGCGCGCATCGGCTCGATCCGCAACCGGCCCGCCGACTGGCGCGACCTGTTCTTCGCCGACATCCACGACCGCACCGGAAGCTGAGGGCGTTTCCATGAGCCACCCCGCCTTCACCGCCCATCCGGTCTCCCCCACGCTGGGGGCCGAGATCCGTTGCATCGACCTGTCGCGGCCGCTGGACGGCGCCACCGCCGCCGCGCTGGCCCAGGCGCTGGACCGCCATCTGGTGCTGGTGTTCCGCGGCCAGACGCTGTCCGACGCCGACCTCGTCCGGGTGTCCGGCCATTTCGGGCCGCTCGACAAGGCGCCGATCACCGAGCATGGCCGGCTGCACGCGCCGGGCTTCGAGGAGGTCTACGTCATCTCCAACGTCACGGAGCGGGGCCGCCCCATCGGCGCGCTGGGGGCGGGGGAGTCGGTCTGGCACGCCGACATGACCTATCTGAAGATCCCGCCCTACGCCAGCAGCCTCTACGCGCTGGAGGTGCCGGAGGAGGGCGGGGACACCGGATTCATCAGCATGTTTGCCGCCTACGACGCGCTGCCGGAGAATCTGAAGCGGCGGGTCGGCGGGCTGTCGATCAAGCACGACAGCACGACCAACAGCGGCGGCTACCTGCGGCAGGGCTTTGCGCCTCCGACCGACCTCGCCACCTCGCCGGGCACCGTGCATCCGCTGGTCATCGCCCACCCGGTGACCGGGCGCAAGGCGCTGCTTTTGGGGCGCCGTCCGCACGCCTGCATCCCCGGCCTGCCGCCGGCGGAGAGCGAAGCGCTGCTCGACGCGGTGTGGGAGGCGGCGGTGCGCCCGGAGCTGTCCTGGCACCACCAATGGCGGGTCGGCGATCTCGTGATGTGGGACAACCGCTGGACCATGCACCGCCGCGATCCCTTTCCCGAAGGCCAGCGCCGCCGCATGCACCGCACCCAGATCGCCATCCCCGCCCTTCCATGCCGGCAGGGCTTCGCCATGGGTGTCACGTTCGGGACTACCCCGTCAGAAAATGCTCCAGTCCGGTGATGGCCGCCCGGTCGCGATAGACGGTGGGAAGCGCGGCGGTCTGGCGCGCCGTGCGGATGCTCCGCGCCGTGGGGTCGCGCCCCAGGCGAATGGCGTCCTCGATGAAGTCGTCCGCGCTCATGTTGACGGCATCGGCCATGCCGAGGCGGTCCAGCAGGGCGGCGGCAAGCCGTCCGCGCATGAAGCGGCCACGCGCGGTCACCACCGGAAGCCCGGCCTCCACCGCCTGCAGGGCCGTGTTGAATCCGGAAAAGCCGATGCTGTCGAGATAGATGTCCATCACCCGCAACGTGGCGAGATACGCGTCATGGTCGAGTTGGTCAGCCAAGACGCAGTGTTCCCGGCTGTCGATCCCTTGCAGGGCGAAGGCCCGTTCCAGCCGGTTCTCCAAGCCGCGGCTGACGTTGTCCTGGCTGTGCCGGAAGAACAGGAACCGGCTGCCGGGGACGGCGGCGGCGATGGAAGGAAACACATGGTCGTGCTGGGGCAGGTATTTGAACAGGCTTTGGCTGCACAGGAACGCCGGAGCCCCGTCGGGCAGGCCGAACCGGCGGCGCGTGACCGACGCGAAGGGCCGCCGGGTGGGCTCCACGTGACAGCCCAGGTTGGGCAGCCGGACGAGGCGCTCGCTGTAAAAGGCGTCGCCGTCCGGCGGCTCCAGCAGGTCGCCCGACAGGTAATGGTCGAGCGTGGGAAGCCCCGTCGTGTCGGGATGTCCCCACGCCACGGCTTGCACCGGTGCGAGGCGTAGCGCCGCGAGCCGATAGGTCATGGGTTCCATGCCGACCTCGGGGAACAGCAGCGCGTCGGGCCGGTCGGCGGCGATGGTCTCCGCCCAGCGCTCCACGGCACCGAGTCCGCGCCGGAACACCGCGCAACGCGATGCGGCCAGGGCGGTGCATGCATCCTCTTCCCCGGTGACGTGATATCCCAGGAGGGTGAAGCGTTCCGGATCGAGCTGCGTGAGCCAGCCGGCCAGGATCGCCCGCCACACCGAATGGTCGTGGAAATAGGACGAGACGATCCCGACCCGCAGTCGCGTGCGGGCCGTCCGGAGGCGGCTGGATGCGTTGGACGCCTTCGGGATGGTCGGGGTGCGGTTTCCGAGGCGTGCCGCCATCAGACCGGCCATGATGCCGCCATGGGTCTCCTGCAAAGCCCGGTTGTCCATGCCCTGGTAAGCCAGCAGGAAGGGCAAATGCGCGCCCGCGAGGTCGGAGGCGTTCCGCCGCGCCTCGGCCGGCGCGGTAGGGCCGATGAGCCGGTCGAGCGCGGCGAGGTGGCGTGCGTAGGCTTCCCGTCTGGACGCCAGTTCCGCCTCGTCGACGTAGACATGGCGAAGCTGCCCGATGCACAAGGCCAGCCGGCACCCGGCGTCATCCGGTGCGACCTCCACGCCATGGGTCAGGAAGCCGGTGGCCGCGACGTCATCGCCCCGGCCGGCGTGGAGCACCCCCAAGGCGTACAGCAGTCCCGGATGGTTCGGCGCGGCGCGCAACCCGTGATCCAACACCCGCGCTCTGTCGGGAGGGCGATGTCCGGACGACGCGCTGCCGAGCCCGACATAGGCGTCGCCGTTGTCAGGCTGGCAGGCGATCGCCCGGCGGAATGCCTCCATCGCCGCTTCGGTGCGCCCCAGATCGGCGAGCGCCGCGCCGAGATTGACCAGCATCATCGCGGAGCCGGGCGCGAGCCGCGCGGCGCGGCGGAAGGCGATGGACGCCTGCTCCACGGCGCCGACGGCGCGCAGGAGGTTGCCAAGGTTGTTGCAGGCCGCGCCATGGGTGGGGTCGAGCGTGATGAGACGGCGATAGGCCGCCGCCGCTTCCGTCGCCTCCCCCCGCGCCCGCAGCATCCGCGCGAGGGAGAAGCACAGGCCGCTATCCTCGGGCTTCAGGCGCAGGAATTGGCGGAGCACCGACACGGCCTCATCGGTCGGAGGGCCCTGGACCAGGATCGGGGCCAGTCCGGCGAGTGCATCCGGGTGGCCGGGGCGCAGCATCAGCGCCCGGCGGTGGAGCGCCGCCGCCTCATCCGCACGGCCCAGCGCCATGGCCAGCTTGCCGAAGTTGGCGTGGAAGTCGGCGACGTCCGGAGCACTGGCGATGGCGTGGCGGATCCGCGCCATCGCCTCCAACGGGCGGCCCTCCTGCCCGTGGAGCACACCCAACAGGTGCAGCGCATGCGGTTGGTCCGGCTCGACGGCAAGGATACGTCCGTAAAGCTCCCTGGCTTCCGTCAATCCGCCCTGGAGATGATATTCGACCGCAAGTTCCAGCGCTTCCTGTACCGTCGCCATGGGGAACTCCCGCCCGCCTCGTCGTTGATCGGAGCAACCTGTCCGCCACGCCGGCGGTCAGGACAGGCAGAATCCGTTCGTGCCGCCTGATGAGGTGCGAAACAGGCTGGGCTGCGCTCTCCCGCTCGCGCGCTACCGGGCCACGGCTTGGCCTCATCGATCCGCAGCAAGGGGCCGCGGTTGTGCTTGCGTGGCATCGTCTTAAACCACGAGGTCACAATGGCTGTCGAACGGATTCCGGCCGGTTGCGGCGGCTTTCGCACCTGCTTGGTCAGGGGTCGCGGCGGTTGAGGGCCATTGTCGGTCCGAAGACGCAAGATGCGCTGTCCACACCATTCTTCGAGCGTCCGGAGAGGACCGTGCATGGCCATCTGACGCGGCAATGGGTTGGAAGAGCAAGGCAAAACAATTTTATAGTGTTAAAATATATTTCTTACACAGAAAAACCGTTCGCGCTGTTGACTCATAGACTACTTAATAAGTAGGTTTATGGGGTCGGCATTAGACACCTCCGGCCGCGGCAATTTGAATCGCAGCTTGCGCCGCGTCATCAACCGCTAAAGCGCCACGATCACGGTCGTGGGTCCTCAAGGGAGTGACCGGACATGCCAATCGTCGCCGATCCCCGCGCCAACCTCCGACCTTCGGCCGTCTCCTGTCCTGCGGGCATGGGCGGTTGCCGGAACGGCTGTCGGCGCCGCTGATCGCCGCATCGTCTCCACAAACAGTCCCGGATTGTCCAAACGCCAGTGGCGGAAGGCCGCGCCTTGCCCGCTCGCTCGCCCACGGTCCGACCGGGACCACCGCCACGCGAATGCGGGGCAAGGAAAAACGGCCGGATCGCACAGACAGAAACGCGGCGGCCGGGCTATCGAAAGGGATGACACGATGACCCAGTTCGCATCCGCCGATACCGTCGGCACCTCCATCGCCCGTCTCGCCATTCGTCCCGTCGCGGGGCGCATCGGGGCGGAAATCCATGGTGTCCGGCTGTCCGGCGACCTTCCGCCGGCGGTCCTGCGGGCCATCCGGCAGGCTCTGGGCCGCCACAAGGTGCTGTTCTTCCGCGAGCAGACCCATCTGGACGAGGCCGGGCAGGAGGCGTTCGGTCGCCAGTTCGGCAACCTCGTGCCGCACCCGACGGTGCCGTCCCTGGCGGGCACCGCCAACATCCTGGATGTGGACGGCAGCCGGGGCGAGCGCGCCAGCTCCTGGCACACCGACGTGACCTTCGTTCCCGGCTATCCCGCCATTTCCATCCTGCGCAGCGTCACCGCGCCGGAGCGCGGCGGCGACACGCTGTGGGCCAACACGGCCGCCGCCTATGCCGAACTGTCGCCGCCCCTGCGCGATCTTGCGGACCGGCTGTGGGCGCTGCACTCCAACGTCTACGACTATGTCGGCGACCGTCAGAGCGCGTCGGAACAGGGGCTGCACCGCTACCAGACCGTCTTCACCTCCACCCGCTACGAGACGGAGCACCCACTCGTCCATGTCCATGCGGAAACCGGCGAGCGCTCGCTGATCCTCGGCCATTTCGTGCAGCGGATCGTCGGGTTGCCGAGCACCGACTCCCGCCTGCTGCTGGAGCTGTTCCAGAACCATGTCGTCCGCCCGGAGAATGTGGTGCGCTGGCGCTGGTCCGCGGGGGACGTCGCCGTCTGGGACAACCGGGCGACCCAGCACCGCGCCGTGGATGATTACGACGAGCAGCCGCGCATCGTCCGCCGCGTCACCGTCACCGGGGAACCGCCGGTCGCCGTGGACGGTCGGCGGAGCTTCCTGCGCTCGGTCACGCCGCCGCAGTCCGCCTCCTCGTCCATTGCTGCCGAATAGCCGCTTCACCGGAACCCTCTCCCCTCAGGGAGAGAGGGGATCTTCGACGCGATGGCTTTCCTTCATCCCATTCTTCGCCGCATTCGATACGGAGCATTCCTATGGCCCTGACGCATGAATTTTCCCGCCGTCGCCTTCTGGCGGGTGCCGCGGCTTTCGGCGGCGGCCTGCTGCTTCCGGGCAAGGCGCCGGCCTATGGCGGGGCCAAGCCATTCTCCGGCGTGACGCTCAACGTCTCCACCTTCAACGCACCGTTTGCCCGTATCCTGACCAAATGGCTGCCGGAGTTCGAGGAGGCGACGGGCGCCAGGGTCGTCTACGACACGCCGGCCTTCCCGGTCTACAATCAGCGCGCCGATCTGGAGCTGTCCACGGGCGGTGCCGCCTACGACGTGCTCAACATCACCTTCATCTATTCCAGCCGCTGGATCGGAGCCGGCTGGTTCACGCCGCTCGACAACTACATCCGCGATGCGAACCACACGCCCGCCGACTGGGACGTGGAGGATTTCCTGCCGGGCCTGCGGGCGCCGGAAAGCGACAAGGCCGGGCGGCTCTACGGCATTCCCTGGACCGTGGACACCTTCATCTCCGGGGCGTCGCGCTTCGACCTGTTCAAGACCGCCGGGCTCGGCCTGCCCGACACGACGGACGAGTTGGTCACCGCGCTGAAGGCCGTGCACGGGAAGGAGAAAGTGGCGGGGTTCGTCACCGACAACCATTATGGTTGGACCTTCGTGCCCTTCCTCCAGGCCTTCGGCGGCAACGTCTTCCGCAACCCGCCCGATGATCTGACACCGGTGCTCGACACGCCGGAAGTGGTTGCCGCCGCGGAGTATTTTGCACGGATCCTGAAGGAGTTCGGCCCCAACGGCGTGCTCTCCTACACGGAGGACCAGGCGCTCCAGGCGTTGCAGAACGGGCGGGCAAACTATTCGGCGATCGGGCAGACCTATCTGTCGCAGGTCGGCGGGCCGAACAGCAAGACGGCCTCGACCGTCGCGTACAGCCCGGTGGTGCGCGGCCCCGCCGGACGCTTCCCCGGCGTCGCCACCCACGGGCTGGGCATTCCGGCGGCCTCGAAGAACAAGGACGCCGCCTGGGCCTTCATCCAATGGGCGCTGTCCAAGAGGAACACCCGCCGCGCCATCGTGGAGGAGCGCTACGCCTCGCCCACCCGCCGCTCGGACTTCGAATCCGCGGAGTTCAAGCGGATCGCCACGGTGAACGGCTACGACCTGTCGGAGATTATCGCCTCCGCCGTCGATCTGGCGGCCAGGCAGGGGCACATGAAGTACCGCACGGTGCCGGTCTATCCGCAGGTGGACCAGCAGTTGAACAAGGCCATCGCCAACATCGTCTCCGGCCAGCTGTCGCCGAAGCAGGCCATCGAGCAGGCGCAGGCCGGGTCGATCACCGACCTGCGGCGCGCGGGCGTCGCCATCTGACCGGCGGGATGCGGGGGAGGGCACGGCCATGGCCTTTCTGAATCCGGCGCGACCGAAGGCGGAGCGGGCACCCGCCGGCTGGGAACAGACCTGTCGCCGCGCCTATCTGGCGGGGCTTCTGCCGGCGCTGGTCGTGCTGGGGGTCATCACGCTGCTGCCGGGGCTGTTCCTGCTGGGGGTCAGCCTGACCCCGCTCAGCCTCGTCAACCCCGGCACGGTGTTCGACTTCTCCGATCCGCTCGGCAATTACCGCGAACTGCTGCGGGACGCGCGGTTCCACAACTCGGTTCTGCTGCAGTTCCACCTGTCGGCGACCAGCGTCGGGCTGCAACTGGCGGTGGGGTTGGGGGTGGCCCTGCTGCTGAACGTCCGCGCGCGTTTCTTCGAGGCGATCCGCGCCGCCTTCCTGATCCCGATGGTGCTGCCGCCCATCGTGGTCGCGCTGATCTGGAAGATCCTCTACACGCCGGACGTCAGCCCGCTGCACCGGCTGCTGGAGGCGGCGGGGCTGCCCATCGACTCCCTGATCACCGATCCGACGCTGGCGATCTGGGCCATCGCGGTGGCCGAGACGTGGCAGTGGTTTCCCTTCACCATGCTGATGGTGCTGGCGACGCTGCAACTGATCCCGGATGAGCCGCTGGAGGCGGCGCGGATCGACGGGGCCAACCGCCGGCAGGTGTTCCGCCACATCATCCTGGCCTATCTGCGCCCGGCGCTGGTCGTCTGCGGCCTGTTCCGGCTGATCGACAGCCTGAAGGCCTTTCCGCTGATCTACGTCCTGACCAACGGCGGGCCGGGCACCGCGACGGAGGTCACCAACTATTACGGCTTCATCGAGGCGTTCAACTTCTCCTATTGGGGCTACGCCAGCGCCATTGCCGTCCTGATGCTGGGCGGCGTCTTCGCGGTGAGCTGGCTGGTGGGCCGCCTGGGATGGAACGAGGTGCACCATGACTGACGCGACGCGGGCCGCCGCGGCTCCCCTTCCCGCCCGGATCGCGGCATGGCCCGGACGGGTGCGGCCGCTGCGCTGGCGGCGGCACCGCATCGGCCTGCATGCGGCGGCACTGGCGCTGCTGCTGCTGGTTCTGTTCCCCTTCGCCTGGATGGTCCAGATGGCGTTGCGCCCCGCCGACGCGGTGCTGGACGACGCGGTCCTCTTCCTGCCGACGCTGGAGAATTTTGTGGCGCTCTGGCAGGGGCATTTCCCGAAATCCTTCCTGAACAGCGTGCTGGTCAGCAGCCTGTCCACCGCGGCGTCCCTGGCCTTGGGCGTGCCTGCGGCCTATGTGCTGACCCGCTGGCGTTTCCGGGCGCGGCGGCGGGTGGCGTTGTGGATTCTGGCCACGCGCATGGCCCCGCCCATCGCCCTGACGATCCCCTTCTTCCTGGCCTACCGCTGTGTGGGCTTGCAGGATTCCGTGGTCGGGCTGGCGCTGATCTACATGACCTTCAACATCTCCATCGTCGTCTGGTTCATGCAGACCTTCTTCGCGGCCATTCCCCGGTCGCTGGAGGAGGCTGCCTGGATCGACGGCTGCGGGGTGTGGCAGGCGTTCCGGCGGGTCACGCTGCCGCTGGCGGCGCCCGGTCTGGCGGCGACGGCGGTGTTCTGCTTCATCTTCTCCTGGAACGACTTCTTCTTCGCGCTGATCCTGACGCGCACCAACGCCGTCACCGCCCCGGTCGCCATCACCAATTTCCTCCAGTACGAGGGGTGGGAGTGGGGCAAGATCGCCGCCGCCGGCACGCTGGTGATGCTGCCGGTTCTGGCCTTCACGCTGCTGGTCCGCAAATACCTCGTCCGCGGGCTGACCGCGGGCGGCCTGAAGGATTGAGGAGGGAAACGCCATGGCGTCCGTGATCATCCGGGACCTCCGCAAATCCTACGGCGGCACGCCGGTCCTCCACGGCGTGTCGGTCGACATCGCCGACGGGGAGTTCGTGGCGCTGGTCGGGCCGAGCGGCTGCGGCAAGTCCACGCTTCTGCGCATGATCGCCGGGCTGGAAGAGGCCGGGGAGGGCGAGATCCGCATCGGCGGACGCCTCGTCAACGACGTGCCGCCGAAGGACCGGGACATCGCAATGGTGTTCCAGAACTACGCGCTCTATCCCCACATGACGGTGGCGCAGAATCTCGGCTTCGCGCTGACCCTGAAGGGCGTGGACCGGAGAGAGATTGCGGCGCGGGTGGTGCGCGCGGCGGAGGTGCTTGGCCTGTCGGCCCTGCTCGACCGCCGGCCGGGCCAACTGTCGGGCGGGCAGCGGCAGCGCGTCGCCATGGGCCGGGCCATCGTGCGCGATCCCCGGCTGTTCCTGTTCGACGAGCCGCTGTCCAACCTGGACGCCAAGCTGCGCGTGCAGATGCGGGCGGAGATCAAGGCCCTGCACCAACGCCTGCGGACCAGCGCCATCTACGTCACCCATGACCAGATCGAGGCGATGACCATGGCCGACCGCATCGTCGTGATGCGCGACGGGCGGGTGGAGCAGGCGGGGGCGCCGCTGGACCTCTACGACCGCCCGGCCAACCGCTTCGTCGCCGGTTTCATCGGGTCACCGGCCATGAATTTCCTTACGGGGCGGATCGCGGTGAACGGCCGCACCTCCTTCCGGCTGGACGGCGGGCCGGACCTGCCGCTGTCCGCGGTTCCGCCGGAGGCGGACGGACACCCGGCGGTGCTGGGTCTGCGCCCGGAGCACGCCCTCATCGACCCGGAGCAGGGCGTCCCGCTTCACGTCGCGGTGGTCGAGCCGACCGGTTCCGAAACGCAGGTGGTGGGGCAGCTTGCCGGGCAACCCTTCGTCGGGGCGTTCCGTGAGCGCGTGGCCGCGCGTCCCGGCGACGTCCTGCCGTTGCGCCTGCCGGCCGCCTCCGCCCACCTGTTCGACGCCGGCGAAGGGCGGCGGCTGGTGTGGGGTGGGGCTTCATGACGCCCACCGTTCCGCACATGGCCCGCCCTCACAGGGCCGCCCTCACATGGCCCGCACGTAGGCCGTCTTTACGGAGGTGTAGAACTCCACGGCGTAGCGGCCCTGTTCGCGCGGGCCATAGCTGGAACCCTTGCGCCCGCCGAACGGCACATGGAAATCCAGCCCGGCGGTCGGCAGGTTGACCATGACCAGTCCGGCCGCCGAGTGGGCGCGGAAATGGGTGGCGTGCTTCAGCGACGTGGTGCAGATGCCCGATGAAAGACCGAAGGGCGTATCGTTGGCGACGGCCAGGGCCTCGTCGTAATCCTTGACGCGGACAACGCTGGCGACCGGCCCGAAGACCTCCTCGCGGTTGATGCGCATGGCGTTGGTCGTCTCGGTGAGCAGGCACGGCGAGAGGTAGAAGCCGGGCGTGTCCCGCTCCAGCACCCGACCGCCCCAATGCCGTTGTGCTCCTTCCCCCTCGGCGGTGGCGATGTGGGAGAGATCCTGCTCCAGTTGCCGTTCGTCCACCACTGGACCGATGTGCGTCTCGGGGCTCAGCGCGTGCCCCACCACCAGCCGTTCCAGCCGCTCCGTCACCGCCGCGACGAAACGATCATGGATGCCCTCGGTGACGACGAGGCGCGACGACGCCGTGCAGCGCTGTCCGGTCTGGAAGAAGGCGCCGTTCACCGCCGCCTCCACGGCGATGTCCAGATCGGCGTCGTCCAGCACGATCAGGGGATTCTTGCCGCCCATTTCGAGCTGGCATTTGATCATGCGGCCGACCGCCCGTTGCGCCACTCGGGTTCCCGTCGGGACGGAGCCGGTGAAGGTGATGGCGTCCACGCCGTCGACCAGGGCATCCCCGACCACCGAACCCGGCCCCATCACCAGATTGAACACGCCGGCCGGTACGCCGGCGCGCGCGATGATGTCGGCCAGCGCCCATGCCGATCCCGGAACAAGCTCGGCGGGCTTGAACAGGACGCAGTTGCCGTAGGCGAGCGCCGGGGCGATCTTCCAGGCCGGAATGGCCATGGGAAAGTTCCACGGCGTGATGATGCCGATCACCCCGACCGGCTCGCGCATGATGTCGACCTCGACCCCCGGACGCACGGAGGCGACCTTCTCGCCGGGGATGCGCAGGGCCTCGCCGGCGAAGAACTTGAAGACCTGGGCGGCGCGGACCACCTCGGCGATGCCGTCCGCCCGGATCTTGCCTTCTTCCCGCGACAGCAGGGTGCCCAACTCCTCCCTGCGCGCCAGCAGTTCGCCGCCGACCGCGTCGAGCGCATCGGCGCGTTGCAGTGGGGTGCTGTGCGCCCAGGCCGGAAAGGCCGCCCGTGCCGCCTGCGCGGCCTCCGCAACCATCTCACGGCTGGCGACCGCGTAACGGTCGATGACGTCGCCGGTGTCGGACGGGTTGATGTTGGCGAGGGCGTCGTCTCCGGCCACCCACCGCCCGGCGATGAAATTGTGCCTCATGCGCGTTGTCTCCGTTCGCTTGCGGACCGGCCGGTCACGCCTCGTCCCGCTCGGCCGTGGCCTCCGGGTCGGCGGCATCGGACATCAGGTGCAGGGCGGGCACCGTCCCCATGTCGTCCACGAGCGTCCTGCGCTCCGGAGCGAGGTCGGCGAGGGCGAGGCAGTCGTCGAAGGTCAGCATCTCAGGCGCTCCGTGTCCGCATTGCCTGCTCGCGCAGGCTGGTCACCGTGTGAGTCGGGCTGATCGCGTCGGGATCGATGACCAGTTCCAGCAGGGCGAGGCGTCCCGCCGCCATGGCGCGTTCGAAGGCCGGCATGAAGTCGCCGGTTTCGGTGATCCGTTCGGCATGGGCGCCGAAGCTCTGCGCCAGCGTGACGAAGTCGGGATTCGTCAGGTCGGTGCCGCTGACCCGGCCGGGATACTCGCGTTCCTGGTGCATGCGGATGGTGCCGAACATGCCGTTGTTGACCAGCAGAACGACGATCGCCGCCCCGTACTGCGCGGCGGTAGCCAACTCCTGCACGCTCATCATGAAACAGCCGTCCCCGGCGAACGCCACCACCGGCCGTTCAGGGTGCAGCAGCTTGGCCGCGATCGCCGCCGGGATGCCGTAGCCCATCGAACCGGAGGTCGGGGCGAGCATGGTGCGGAAGCGCCGGTAACGGTGGAAGCGGTTCGGCCAGATGGCGAAGTTTCCGGCGCCGTTGGCGATGATGGTGTCCGGCGGCAGGCTGTCGCGCAGCCATTCCATGATCGCACCCATCTGGAGCGGCCCCGGAATGGACGGGGGCGCCGTCCAGGCCAGATAGGCGTCATGGATGGCCCGCGTCCGTTCCGGGTCCCGGCGCCGCTCCGGCGGCGCCAGAGCGGCCAGGGCCCTGGCCGTCGCGCGCATGCCGGCGTTGATGGCCAGGGTCGGCTGGTAGACGCGGCCCAACTCCTCCACCCCGGCATGGACGTGCACCAATGTCTGGCGCGGGAGCGGGATGTCGAGCAGCGTGTAGCCGCCGGTCGTTGCTTCGCCCAGGCGCGGCCCGACGACCAGCAGAAGGTCGGCGCCCTGGACGGTCCGGGCCAGGGCCGGATTCACGCCGAGGCCGAGATCGCCGGCGTAGTTCGGGTGGGTGTTGTCGAACAGATCCTGGCTGCGGAAGGAGACGCCGACCGGCAGGTCCCAGGCCTCCGCGAAACGCCGGATGTCGTCGCACGCCTCCGCCGTCCATCCGCCTCCGCCGATCATCAGGAACGGCCGCTCGGCGCCGCGCAGCAGGCGTTCGAGTTCAGCCAGGTCCTCCGGCCGCAAGCCGGGCTCGACGGGGCGGTAGGGCTTCGCCGGGCGGACCGCCGCCGTTTCGACCAGCATGTCCTCGGGAAGGGCGAGCACCACCGGTCCCGGCCGGCCGGATGTGGCCGTGGCGAAGGCGCGGCTGACCATCTCCGGCACGCGGCCCGCCTCGTCGATCTGGGCCACCCATTTGCTGAGCGGGCCGAACATGCGGCGGTAGTCGATCTCCTGGAAGGCCTCGCGCTCCTGCGCGCTCCGCTCGATCTGGCCGATGAAGAGGATCATCGGTGAGGAGTCCTGGTGCGCGATGTGGACGCCGTGGCTGGCGTTGGTCGCGCCCGGCCCGCGGGTGACGAAGCAGATACCCGGCCGTCCGGTGCATTTGCCATAGGCCTCGGCCATCATCGCCGCCCCGCCCTCGTGCCGGCAGATGGTCACGGCGATCTCCGGGGCGTCGACCAGCGCGTCCAGCACGGCCAGATAGCTTTCCCCCGGAACGCAGAACACACGGTCAACCCCGTGCAGACGCAGCATGTCGACAAGAA
Source organism: Azospirillum sp. UFLA03-27 (assembly GCF_059803775.1). Lineage (NCBI taxonomy): Bacteria > Pseudomonadati > Pseudomonadota > Alphaproteobacteria > Rhodospirillales > Azospirillaceae > Azospirillum > Azospirillum sp. UFLA03-27. Next base: position 16,961 of record NZ_JAUQTX010000110.1, read on the forward strand.
GGCGTCCACCGGTCGCCGAGCCGGGTCCGTTGCTCATGGTTTCTTCCTTTTTCAGTGCGCCCGACCGGCGGGCGCACGCCTCCCTTCGCTTCGGCAAGGAGCCGAAGCGGCGCATCAGTGTCGCAAGGCGTTTGGGCTTAGGAGGAGGGGCCGGTCTTGGCTTCGCCGGCGACCGCGAAGTGCTGCGGCTCGACTTCGTTCAGGATGATGCGGACACTCTCCCGCGGCGCACCCAGGGTGCGGTGGATGGCGTCCGTGACCTCGCGGTACATCGCGGCCTTCTTGTCCTGCGGCCGGCCTTTGATCAGGGTGATGTTGACGATGGGCATGTCTCTTCTCCCTCGGGGATTTCCTGGGTTCTTCTTACTTTCCGACCACATGCGCGACGGAGCGGAGGCTGCTGAGCTGGTAGGGCATCAGCTTCGCCACGCGGACCAGCTCCAGGCCGATGTCGGCGACCCTCGCCTCGTCCATGTCGCGCGAATGGCCGGTCACCACCAGACAGCCGACATGCCCGTTGTTCCAGGTGGGGATGTTGGCCGCGATGGCGGTCAGGCCGAGATGGTGTTCGTCATGGGCCACCACATAGCCTCGCTCGGCGGAGGTGGCGAGGTCCCGCTCCAGATCGGCCTGCTTGGTGATGGTCTGCGCCGTGAAGGCCTTGTAGGGCTCCGGCCCGAGGACGGCGGCGCGCTGCTCCGCATCGAGGCTGAGCAGCAGGGCCTTGCCGGACCCGGACCCGTGCAGGGGGCCGTGCAGCCAGGTGTTGTAGTAGGGGGAGAGCGACCCCGGAGCCTGGGCGATGTCGGTCACCATCCGCTCGGTGCTGAGATAGAGCACGAGGACGACGGTTTCGCGCAGCGTGCGCGCCAGCTCGATCAGGATGGAGTGGGATTCGCGCCGAAGCTGGTTGATGGGGTGCATCAGCGGCAGCGGCAGCAAAGCCTTGGGCGAGGGGGCGTAGCGCTTGGAATCGGCCAGACGGACGACGTAGCCGCTGTCCTCCAGCGTGCGCAGGAGGCGCAGGGTCGTGCTCTGGTCCAGGCGGGTCAGAGTCGCGATCTCGCCCAGCAGCAGCGGCTGCGGCGCGTCCACGATGGCGTCGAGGATCGCCAGCCCGCGGGCCAGCGTGCCGGCCGGCCCTTCGCGCTCGCCGTCGCTGTTGGCCTTCGTCCGTTCCTCGTCCGCGCTCTTCACCATGGCTCTGCCCTGCGTCGTTGTCCGGCCGGGGGACTGCGTGGTTTTCCGGCCCAGCCGTCGGACCTGTGCTCTATCGGAAGATGTGTCAAGACTTTTGCGCGTCATGGCTTTTCAGGGACCCCTCAGGACCGCGCGGCGGCTGTGGTCGCAACCGGGTCCGGCCGCTCCGGATCGAGCCAGCGCCGGGCGACCTCCGCGCCGCCCTCGTCCAGCGCCGGCGGTGGGGTGGGGCAGGGGAGGCCGTCACCGAACTTTACGGGATAGCGGACGACGCGAATCGGGCCGCCGCGTTCCGTCTCGAATCCATGGATCAGATCGCGCCCCGCGACCTGATCGGACGCCAGCGCCTGGGCGACCGAGCGCACGGCGCCGGCGGGCAGGCTGCGGGCTTCCAGACGCTCCATCCAATGGGCGCGGGGGTGTTCGCGGAAGCGCGCGGCGAGCCGCTGGCTCAGCCCGGTCCGGTTGGCGACCCGTGCGGCGTTGGTGCGGAAGGCCGGATCGTCGCGCAGGACCGGGTCGTCGAGCACGCCGTCGCACAGGGTGCGGAACTGCCGGTCGTTGCCGATGGCGAGGACGAACGGCCCGTCGGACGCCTCGAACACCTCGTAGGGCACGACGTTCGGGTGCGCGTTCCCGTAGCGTTTGGGCTCCGCTCCCGTGGCGAGCGCTCCGGCGGCCACGTTGGCCAGCGCTGCCAATTGGCAGTCGAACAGGGCGACGTCGAGGAACTGGCCGCGGCCGGTGGTCTGGCGGCCCAGCAGCGCGGCCAGGATCGCCTGCGACGCGTAGAGGCCGGAGAAGAGGTCCGACACAGCGACGCCGACCTTGGTCGGCGGCCCGTCGGGGAAGCCGGTCACCGACATCAGGCCGGTTTCGCCCTGGATGACGAAATCGTAGCCGGCGCGCGCCGCTTCCGATCCCGTGCGCCCGTAGCCGGAGATGGAGCAGTAGATCAGGCGCGGGTTGACCGCCTTCAGGTCGTCGTATCCCAGCCCGAACCGGTCGAGCGTGCCGAGCTTGAAGTTCTCGATCACGACGTCGGCCTCGCGGGCGAGATCGCGGATGAGGTGCTGGCCCTCCGCGCTCTTCAGGTCCACGGCCAAGCTGCGCTTCGACCGGTTGGCGCAGGTGTAGTAGGCGGCGAAGTCGCCCATGTAGGGGGGGCCCCAGCTCCGCGTCTCGTCGCCGTCGCCGGGGCTTTCGATCTTCAGGACCTGCGCGCCGAGGTCGGCCAGGCACTGGGTGCACCAGGGGCCGGCCAGGACGCGGGAAAGATCAAGGACCCGGATGCCTTGAAGAGGCCCCAGGGAGCGCGGCGCACCCGCCGCCGCTCCGCCATCGAACGCTGTCATGTCATCGATCCATCGTGATCTGTGGCCCGGCCATCGCCTGGGCCGTGGCCGTCCAGGGGGCGCCTCAGAGGGGCGCGCGCATCCCGTCGAGGCCGTCCCAATCGAAGGTGAAGCCGACGCCCGGGCGGTCGGGCGCCAGGATCGTGCCGTCCGCCTCGATGGGCATGGGCTCGCGGAACAGCGGCCCGAACCACGGCATATGCTCGGCATGGATGGCGCCGGCCGAGGACGCCACGAGATGCAGGCTGTGCTCCGTGAAGATGTGCGGGGAGAAGGGCACGTCGTGGGCCGCCATCAGCCCGATCGCCTTGCGGAATTCGGTGTAGCCGCCCATCCGCTGCAGGTCCGGCATCAGGATGTCGGCGGCGCGGGCGTGGATCTGCCGCTTCAGGCCGTAGCGCGTGTACTCCGTCTCGCCGCTGGCGATCGGGGTGTCCAGCGCCGCCGCCAGGGCCGCGCTCCCTTCGTCGTTCCAGGTCGGGACCGGCTCCTCGAACCACACCAGCTCGAACCCTTCCAGCGCGCGGCCCAGCCGCAGGGCGTGGGCGGGGGTGAGCCCCTGGTTGGCGTCCACCATCAGGGCGATGTCC
>NZ_JAUQTX010000111.1:0-20041 GCF_059803775.1 Azospirillum sp. UFLA03-27
GTTATAGTCTCGTGGGCTCGGAGATGTGTATAAGAGACAGGGGCAAGTGTGCCCATGCCGGACCAATCAACGACGGGAGGAAACCACCATGCAATCAGGCGTCTACGAGTTCCTGGCGCAGGACCGCGTCATCTACGGCCGCCCGGCGGCGGAGGCGGTGGCGGAAACCGTCGCCAAGCTGGGAAAGCAGCGCGCGCTGATCGTGGCGAGCCGGACGCTGAGCCGCGCCACGGGCGTCGTCGCCGCCATCCGCGACGCGCTGGGGACGAGGTGCGCCGGGGTCTTCGACACCTGCGTCGAGCATGTGCCGCGCGCCTCCGTCCTGGCGCTGGCCGAGGAGGTGCGGCGGCTGGGGCCGGACCTGATCGTCACGGTCGGCGGCGGCACGCCCATGGACACGGTGAAGGTCGCCCTGGTCGCCTTGGCCGAGGGCATCACCGACACCGCCGGGTTCGACGCCGTGCGCATCCGCGTCGCCGAGGACGGGACCCGCATCGTCCCGGCGGTGAAGGACCCGCCGCTGCGCCAGATCATCGTGCCGACCACCCTGTCGGGCGCCGAATTCTCCAACCTCGGCGGGGCCACCGACCCGGACCGCCGGGTCAAGGACCTGTACACCGGGCGGTACATCGGCGGGCAGGTGGTCATCCTCGACCCCGCCGTGACCGTCCACACGCCGGAGCGGCTTTGGCTGTCCACCGGCATCCGCGCCGTCGACCACGCGGTGGAGACGGTCTGTTCGCGCAAGCCCCAGCCCTTCACCGATGCGACCTGCCTGCACGGGCTGGCGATGCTGGCGCGCTCCCTCCCCGCCAACCGGGAGAGGCCGGACGATCTCGACGCGCGGCTGGAAAGCCAGCTCGGCGTCTGGCTGGCCTCGACCGGGCTGGGGCGGGTGGAATGGGGAGCCAGCCATGGCATCGGCCACCAGCTCGGCGCCGTCGCCAACGTGCCGCACGGCCATTGCTCCTGCGTCATGCTGCCCAGCGTGCTGCGCTGGAACCACCCGGTGAACGCCGACCGCCAACGGCTGGTGGCGCAGGCGCTGGGGCGGGAGGACGGCGACGCGGCGGCGGCGGTTGCCGATCTGGTGCGCGCCCTGGGGCAGCCCGACGGCCTGCGGGCGGTCGGCGTGACGCGCGACCATTTCGCCGCCATCGCCGCCGGGGCGATGCAGAACATGATGGTCCGCAGCAACCCGCGCCCGATCACCGGAGAGGACGACGTCCGGGAGATCCTCGAACTGGCTTGGTGATCCGCAGGCGCCACAACCCTACGGCACGAACGGCCCCGCCCCTCCCGGCGGGGCCGTTTTGCGTTCGGAAGGCGGAGGGGAGCAGCCGTGCAAAATGACTATGGGGGTATGCATTTCAAACAATGCCAAGAACAGATAATTCGTTTGACCAACAATATTTGCGCACTCATAATCTTCATAGAAAATAGAATTCTCAATAGAGAACCGAGAGCGCGCCATGCTCACCGACGACCAGGACCGGGAGTCCTTCACCCTTTCGACGACGTTCAACGCCGGCAAGCCGGTCGGCGCGGTGGTCAGCGCCTTCGCGATCCTGCGCCATCTGGCGGCGCAGGACGGGGCGGTGTCGAGCGCGCAGGTCGCCCGCGCGCTCGGCCTCAACCCGAGCACCTGCTTCAACATCCTGAAGACCCTGGCCGCGGAGCGGGTGGTCCAGTTCGAGGAGGTCGGCAAGGCCTACCGGCTGGGCGCCGGGCTGCTGGAACTGGCGGGCAGCGCGCTCGATCAGGTCGGCTACACCCGGCTGCTCCATCCGGAGCTGGAACGGCTGGCCGCCGCATGGCAGACGCCGATGACGGCGTGGCTGCGGGTCAGCGACCACCGCGTCATGCTGGTGGATCAGGCGGTGTCCAACTCGGCCATCCAGATCCACATGCGGATCGGCCACCGGCTGCCGCTGCTGGTCGGCGCGCTCGGCCGCTGCATGGCGGCGCACGCCGGCCTGCCGGTGGAGGAGATGCGCCGCCAGTACGCCGCCGTCCGCCAGGACAACCCGCCGCCCTTCGAGCAATTCCTGGCCGAGGTGGAGGAGGCGCGGACCGCCGGCTACGCGGTGGACCGCGACGGCTTCACGCGCGGCGTGACGACGGTGTCCAGCCCGATCCTCGACGCCGAGGGCCGTCCCTTCCTGGCCCTGTCCGCGGTCGGGCTGACCGCGCAGTTCTCCGACGAGCGGGCCGCGGCCATGGCCGGCGACCTGCGCGACACCACGCGGCGCATCGGGCGGCTGCTCGCCGGACCGGGCCGGGCCGCCGCCCCCCTTTCCCCACGGGAGACCACACGATGACCCCGGTGATCTCCGGAGCCGCCGACACCGCCGTCGGACGGCTGGACGGCAGCGGCTGCATGGCGCTTCACGCCGAAGCGGCGTCCGCGGCGCTGGCCGACGCCGGACTGCGGGCGGACGAGGTGGACGGCGTGCTCTGCGCCTATTCGCTGGCCGAGCCGCATCTGATGCTGTCGTCGGTCTTCAACGAGTATTTCGGCATCGCGCCGTCCTACAGCGCCGCCGTCCAGGCCGGCGGGGCGACCGCCTGCGCGCTGGTGATGCAGGCGGCGGCGCTGGTGCGGGCGGGCATCTGCCGCAACGTGCTGGCGGTCTGCGCCGACAACCGGCTGACCGGGCTGGGGCGCAGCGGCGCCGTCGCCGCGCTGGCTGAGGTTGGGCACCCGCAGTTCGAACGCCCCTACGGCATGTCGATCCCCGCGGCCTACGCGCTGGTCGCCCGGCGCTGCATGTATGAACGGGGCGTCACGGCGGAGCATCTCGCCGCCATCTCCGTCACCCAGCGCGGCCACGCGCGCCGCCATCCCAACGCCCAGGCCCGCGACCCGCTGACCATGGAGCAGGCGCTGTCCGCCCGCATGATCGCCGACCCGCTGCGGCTGTACGACTGCTGCCTCGTCTCGGACGGTGGTGCCGCCCTGGTGATCAGCGCCGCCGACGCGGCGGCCGACCATGCGGATCGCGCGGTGTCGATCCTCGGCTACGGCCAGATGAACACGCACGAGCACGCCTTCGCCATGCCGTCGCTGACCGATTTCGGTTGCCGGCAGTCGGCGGCGCAGGCCTTCGCCATGGCCGGGCTGGCCCCAGCGGACATCGACGTGGCCGAGATCTACGACAGCTTCACCATCACCCTGCTGGCCGAGCTGGAATCCATCGGCTTCTTCCCAAAGGGAGAGGCCGGTCCGGCGATCCTCGACGGTGCGCTGGAGCTGGACGGGGTCCTGCCCTGCAACACCCACGGCGGGCTGCTGTCCTACGGCCATTCGGGGGCGGCGGGCGGCATGTTCCACATCGTCGAGGCGGTGCGGCAATTGCGCGGCGAAGCCGAGGCCCGGCAGGTGGCGGGGGCGGAAACCGCCTTCGTTCACGGCGACGGCGGCATCCTGTCCGCCCACTGCTCGCTGATCCTGGGGAGGGCCTGACGATGACCGCGACCGATCCGTTACCCGCAAAGCCCGTTCCGCTGGTCACCGCCGACACCCGCGCCTTCTGGGACGCCTGCGCGGAGGGGGCGCTGACCTTTCAGCGCTGCGCCGCCTGCGGCCACGTCCAGTTTCCGCCACGGCCCTTCTGCACCGAATGCCGGGCCCCAGGGCCGGAGACGGAGCGGTCCGCCGGGCTCGGCACCATCCACAGCTTCACCATCGTCCACCGGGCGCCGACCGCGGCCTTCAAGGCGGACGCGCCCTACGTCCTGGCGCTGGTCGATTTCGACGAGGGCTTCCGGCTGATGGTCAATCTGCGCGACTGCCCGCTTTCGGACGCCCGCATCGGCCTGCGCGTCCGCGTCCTCTTCGAGCCGCTGGCCGGCGGCGGCGCGCTGCCGCAGGTCCGGCCCCTGGTGGAGTGAACCCAACCCTTCGGGAGGGACCATCCATGCATTTGTTCGACACGCTCCGGGAGGGCGCCGCCTTCGGCGCCGAGGAGCTTCACCTGTCCGACGCGCTGATGGAGCGCTGGACCAGCCTCTACCCCGACGACCCGCCGGACGGGCGGATGCCCGCCGGGATGATCGCGGTGGCGACCATGCGGGCCTATTCCAGCCTCGTCGTGCCGCGCCCGCCGGGAAACATCCACGGGTCCCAGCGTTACGAGATGCTGCGCCGCCCGGTGGTCGGGGAGCGGCTGACCACCCGCATCGCCTGCGCCGGAAAGGAACTGAAGCGCGACCGCCGCTGGGTCCATTTCGACACCGAGACGGTTGGGGAGGACGGGACCCCCTGCTTCCGCGGCCGCATGACCATCCTGTGGGCGGCCTGACCATGGCGGACGGGACGACCACCATCGACCGCCTGACCCCGGTCACCAAGCGGATCGACCGCGCGGCGATCCGGCTCTACGCCGAGCTGACCGACGACTTCAACCCGATCCACGTCGATCCCGACTTCGCGGCGACGACGCCGATGAAGGGCATCATCGCCCACGGTCTGCTGTCGGTGAACCTGCTCTGGCAATCGGTCCGCCGCAGCCTGGGCGAGGCGGCGGTGTCCGACGCGACGCTCGACATCCGCTTTCTGCGCCCGGTGCGCGAGGACGACGTGGTGACCGCGGGCGGCCAGCGCCGCTCCGACGGCGACGGCTACGACGTGTGGATCGACAACCAGCATGGCGAGACGGTGATCGCCGGATGCATCCGGCACGGGACGGGGAGGGCGGCGTCATGACCGGCACGCTTCTCGTCCGCGCCGACGGCGACCTGCGGCGCATCACCCTGAACCGCCCCGCGAAGATCAACGCGCTCGACACCGCGACCCTGCGGGCTCTGGCCGAGGCCGTGGACGGCGCGCCCGCCGCCGGGGCGGTTCTGGTGGTGATCGACGGGGCCGGACCACGCGGTTTCTGCGCCGGTGGCGATGTCGCCGAGATGAGCCGCGGCGCCGAGGCCTTCGCCGCCCAGGAGGAGGCGCTGCGGGCGGCGATGCAGGCGCTGCACGGCTCGGCGGTGCCGGTGATCAGCGTGGTCCACGGCCGGACGCTGGGCGCCGGCTGCATCGTGGCGTGCCTCAGCGACCTCGTGCTGGGTGCCGACGATGTGCAGTTCGGCTTTCCGGAGATGCGCTTCGGCCTCTACCCGGCCTTCGTCCACGCCGCCCTGACGGAACGGCTGCCGGCTGCGCTGGCCTTCCAGATCCTGGTGGGGGGCCGGGTGATGGACGCGGCGCAGGCCTACGGTTTCGGCTTCCTGACCGAGATCCTGCCCGCCGACGGCTTCGCCGAGGCGGCCGAAGCGCGCATCGCCTACTACCGCGACCGGCTGGACGCCCTGGCGGCGGGCCGGCGCATCCTGCGCTTGGAGAACCGCCCGTCGATGGCGGAGAAGACCGCAAGGCTGGCCCCGCTGCTGGCTGAGAACCACGCGGCGCCATCCGTCCGGCGGCTGCTGTCCGGGCTGTCTTTTGCCCGCTGATTTCCTTCGAAACGGCAACGAGTCCCGCCAACGGGACCGCGTCACCCCCGAACAACGGATTCCTGGGAGGGAACGATGTCGAAACGCACCCTGTTCGCAGCACTCGTGCTGAGCAGCGCCCTGTCCACCACTGCCCTGGCCGCCGATCCAGCGGTCTACAAGATCGGCGGCATCTTCGCGATGACCGGCGCCTCGCCCCACTACGGCAAGGTGATGAGCGCCGGGGCGCAGCTCGCGGTGGACGAAATCAACGCCCAGGGCGGCATCGACGGCATCAAGCTGCAGCTGGTCATCGAGGACCACAAGAGCGGCAGCGCCCAGGCGGCGGTCGCCGGCATGAACCGGCTGATCGACGTCGAGGGAGTGAAGGCGGTGCTCCCCTCCTTCTCCACGGTGACGCTGGCCACCATGCCCATCGGCGACCAGAAGAAGGTAATGATGATCAACGGCGGCGGGGTCAGCGCCCAGACGGTCGGCACCTCCCCCTACATGTTCAACATCCGCTCCATGGCGTCGGATCTGGCCGCCGGCATCGCCCACCGCGCGGCGGAGCAGGGGGCCAAGAAGCTCGCCCAGATCGCCATCAAGTCGGAGTTCGGCGACGCCACCATCGCCGCCACCACCAAGGCGTGGGAGGGCATGGGGCTGAAGATGGTCGCCGCCGAGCAGTTCCAGGCCGACGCCGCCAACATCGACACCCAGGTCGCCAAGCTGCGCGCCTCCCAGCCCGATGCCATTGCCAACTGGCCGACCACGCCGCAGGCCGGGCTGGCGGTGAAGCGGATGCGCGAGCTGGGCATGAAGCAGCCGGTCTACTGCATGGAATGGACCGCCGAGGACACCAAGGTCGCCGGAAAGCACGCCGAGGGGGTGGAGGTCGTCACCGACTATTTCGCCGCCACCGACGAGAATCCCTGGTCCAAGCGCTTCGCCGATGCCTACAAGGCGAAGTTCGGCGAGATGCCGGACTTCTACGCCGCCAACTACTACGAGGGCGTCTACGTCATCGCCGAACTGATCCGGCGGGCGAAGGCCAAGGGCGGCGACTATTACAGCGGCGAGCGTCTGGTCCAGGCGCTGTGGGAAAACCCGACCTTCGACAGCGTCTACGGCAAGACGCTGACCTTCCGCAAGAACGGCGTGGCGCAGAAGCCGGTCGCGGTGTTCCGCCTGGAGAACGGCCAACAGACATTCGTGAAGTTCACCTCGGGCGAATAGCCGCAGATTCAATGCAGTAACCCTCTCCCCTCCGCTCACGCGCAAACGAAGTTTGCGCTGACGCGACAGGCGGACCTTCGGTCCGCCAAAAGCGGGGAGAGGGTGGCCCGGAGGGCCGGTGAGGGGGTTGAGCTTTTGCCGGACGTCCCGCCATGCGCAACCCCCTCACCCCAACCCTCTCCCCAGGGGGGAGAAGGGAAAGAGACAGGAGCGCCATTCCATGGATTTGCTCATCCAACTGACCCTGAACGGTCTGTTCAACGGCGCGCATTTCGCCCTGCTGGCGATGGGCTTCGCGTTGATCTTCGGGACGACCGGCGTCGTGCATTTCGCTTACGGGCCGGTCTACGCGGTCGGCGCCTACGCCATCTGGGCGCTGGCGGCGCTCGCCGGGCTGCCCTTCTGGGCGGCGGTTCTGCTGGGGATCGCCTTCACCGCGGCGCTGGGCGTCGGCTGCTACCTGTTCATCTACCGCCCGTTCGAGATCAGCGGCAGCCCGCCCTTCGTCGTTCTGGTCGCCTCGCTCGGCCTGTTCATCGTCATGAAGAACCTGATCGGCATCGTCTTCGGCACCGGGGTCAAGACGGTCGACAGCGTCGCCTACGACGTGCATTTCGTCGGCAACGCCTTCTTCACGACGGTTCAATTGGGGCAGGTGGCGGCGGCGCTGCTGGTCGGCTGCGGCATCGCGCTGTTCCTGCGGGCCAGCCGCTACGGCAAGGCCATCCGCGCCATGGCCGACAACCGCGAGATGGCCACCGTCATCGGCATCGACACCACGCGGCTGTCCATCCTGGTCTTCGCGCTGGGCTCGGCCGTGTCGGCGGTGGCCGGGGCGCTGGTCCTGCTGCGCGACGGGCTGAACCCCAACATGGGCTTCGGCGCGGTGTTCGTCGCTTTCGTCGCGGTGATCGTCGGCGGGGTGGGGTCGCTGCGCGGGGCGGTCATCGCCGCCTTCCTGCTGGCCTTCGTGCAGAGCCTGGGCATGTGGCAGATCCCCACCGAGTGGCAGAACACCATCGTCTTCGTGGTGCTGTTCGGGTTCCTGCTGGCCCGCCCCTCCGGCATCGTCCGCCGGGCTTAGGGGAGAGGCACAGTCATGGAATATCTCGCCCACATCCTCGTCATGGTCTGCCTCTACGGCATCCTGGCGACTTCCTTCAACCTGCTGATCGGCTTCGGCGGCATCTTCGCGCTGGCGCACGCCACCTTCTACGCCAGCGGGGCCTATGCCGCCGGCATCCTGGCGACGAAGCTCGGCATCGGCTTTCCCCTCACCCTGCTGGCCGGGACGGTGGTCACCGCCGGCATCGGCCTGCTGGTCGCCTTTCCCGCCATGCGGGTGGGCAGCCACTATCTGGTCGTCATCACGCTAGCGTTGCAGGCCATCACCATCGACGTGCTGATGAACAGCAAGCCGCTGACCGGCGGGCCGGACGGCATCGCCGGCATTCCCCCGGTGTCGCTGTTCGGCACGGCGCTGACCAGCCCGGTGACCTTCCTGCCGTTGGCCGCAGTGATGGCGGCGCTGTGCTGCGCTGTCGCCTGGAGGCTCGGCGCCTCGCCCTTCGGACGCTCGCTGCGCGCCATGCGGGAGAACGAGGCGGCGGCCCAGGCGGTCGGCAAAAACCTCGTCCGCATGAAGCTGGTGGTCTTCGCGATGTCGGCGGGGCTGGCCTCGGTCGCCGGTTCGCTGGTCGCCCACTACATCGCCTTCGTCAACCCGGAATCCTTCACCATCGAGGAGACCATCCTCATCCTCGCCATGGTGATCCTGGGCGGCATGGGCAATTTGTGGGGCTCGCTGGCCGGAGCGGCGATCCTGGTGCTTCTGCCGGAGGGGCTGAAGTTCGTCCATGTGCCGGGCGACATCGCCGACATGGTGCGGCAGGTGATCTACGGCGTGGTGCTGATCGTCATCCTGCGGCTGCGCCCGGAGGGGCTGTTCCCCGAGACGGTGTTCCGCACGCCGACCGGGGCCGCGCGGTCCAGCGTTCCCGCCAACGGCCCGCTCATGGGCGCGCTTGAGCGCGCAGGCGGCACGCCGGGAGAGGTGGTGGTCTCCGCGACCTCGCTGTCCAAGCATTTCGGCGGCATCCAGGCGGTCAAGGACCTGACCATCGACCTGAAGCGCGGCGAGATCGTCGGGCTGATCGGTCCCAACGGCGCCGGGAAGACGACCGCCTTCAACCTGCTGTCCGGCTTCCTGCGCCCGACCGGCGGCACCATCCTCTACCGCGGGCGCGACGTGACGAAACTGAAGCCGCACGAGGTAGTGGCCGCCGGGCTGGCCCGCTCCTTCCAGGACCTGAAGCTTTTCACCAAGCTGACGGTGGTGGAGAACATCCTGGTCTCCCTGCCCGCACAGCCGGGCGACCGCCCGCTGGATGTCTATTTCCGCCCCGGCCTCGTCCGCCGGGCCGACCGCGAGAACGTCGCCCGCGCGCTGGAGATCGCCTCCTTCGTCGGGCTGCTTGCCAAGGCCGACGAGACCGCCGCCAACCTGTCCTACGCCGAGGAGAAGCTGCTGGTCATCGCCCGGCTGCTGGCGACCGGGGCCGACGTGCTGCTGCTTGACGAGCCGCTGTCCGGCCTCGACACCGTGACGGTGGAACGCATCTGCGGGGTGATCCGCGACCTCGCCCGCGCCAACAAGGCCGTCTGCATCATCGAGCACAATCTGGAGGTCATCCGCGGCGTCTGCGACGAGATCGTCTTCATCGACGAGGGCCGCGTGCTGACCAAGGGACCGCCGGACACGCTGATGCGGGACCGCGAACTGGCCGAGAGGTATTTCGGATGACCGAGATTCACACCATGCCGATCGCCGAACCCGTCCTGGAGGTGCGCGGCCTCAGCGCCGGCTACGGCAAGCGGGCGGTGGTCCACGAGGTGGACCTGACGGTGCGGGCCGGCGAGATCCGCGTGCTGCTGGGCCACAACGGGGCCGGCAAGACGACGCTGGTGCGCTCCGTCTTCGGGCTGCTGCGGCCGTCCGCCGGGACCGTGCGCTACCGGGGGGAGGACATCACCCGGCGGCGCTGCGCCGACAATGTGAAGGCGGGGATCGCTCTGGTCCCGCAGGGGCACGGCATCTTCCGCAGCCTGACCGTGCGCGAGAACCTGGAACTCGGCGCCTACACCGCGCAGGACCCGGCGGAGATCCGGGCGAACCGCGACGCGGTGATGGACCTCTTCCCGATCCTGCGCGAACGCGCCGGCCAGATCGCCGGCACCATGTCGGGCGGCCAGCAGCAGATGCTGGCGATGGGCATGGCGCTGATGCACCGGCCCGACGTGATGATCCTCGACGAACCGTCCATCGGCCTCGCCCCCAACCTCGTCCAGCGCGTCATGGAGGCCATCGCCGAGGTCAACCGGGCGCTGCGCATGGCCGTGCTGATGGTCGAGCAGAACGTTGTCCACGCCCTGCCCATCGCGCAGAGCGTCACCGTGCTGCGCACCGGCCGCAAGATTTACGAGGGCCCGCCCGAGCCGCTGGGCGACCGCCAATACCTGATGACTCTCTTCTAAGAATTCCGCACAGAAGGATCGTGTTCATGGCCCGTCAGAAGATGCTGATCGTGGGTGCGCTGGGGACCGTCGGCCGCCCGATGCTGGAGCATTTCGAAGCCTCCCCGGAATGGGACGTCTGCGGCGTGTCGCGCCGCACCCCGGATTTCGAGACCACCGCCGAATGGGCCGCCGTCGATCTGCGCGACCCCGACGACTGCCGCAAGCTGCGCGAGATCAAGGGCGTCACCAACATCTGCTACACCGCCGTCTACGAGAAGCCCGACGTGACGCGCGGCTGGTCGGAATGGGACCATGTCGAGACCAACCTCGCCATGCTGAAGAACGTGGTCGAGAATGTCGAGGCGGTGTCGCCCAACTTGCGTCACATCACGCTGCTGCAGGGCACCAAGGCCTATGGCGGCCATCTCGGTCCCTTCCGCCAGCCGGCGCGCGAGAGCGACCAGCGCTACATGCGCCCCAACTTCTACTACGACCAGCAGGACTGGATCAGCGAACGCCAGCAGGGCAAGGAATGGAGCTGGAGCGTGCTGCGCCCGCAGATCGTCTGCGGCCTCGCGGTCGGCAGCCCGCTGAACATCATCACCGCCATCGGCGTCTTCGCCGCGGTGTCGCGGGAATACGGCCTGCCGCTGCGCTTCCCCGGCGGCGCGTCGCGCATCGGCGAGGCGACCGACGCCCGGCTGATCGCCAAGGCTGCCGAATGGGCCGGCACCAGTCCGCAATGCGCCAATCAGGTCTTCAACATCGCCAACGGCGACGTCTATGTCTGGGAGAACGTGTTCCCCAAGGTGGCGGAGCTGTTCCGCATGGAGCTGGAGCCGGCGCAGCCCTTCTCGCTGGCCCGCATCATGCCGCAGAATGAGCCGATCTGGGACCGCGTCGTCGCCAAGCACGGTCTCAAGCCCTACAAATACACCGAGGTGGTGCCGTCCTGGCAGTTCGCCGACTTCCTGTTCGGCTACGGCCAGCGCCCCAACCCGCACCACATGAGCACGATCAAGGCCCGCAAGCTGGGCTTCCACGACTGCGTGGACAGCGAGGAGATGTTCGTCGAGCTCCTCCAGGAACTCCAGAAGCGCCGCATCCTGCCGGAATGAGAGAGGCCCGCCGCATGACCATCACGCGCAAAATCCACGGCGTTCCGGTGCAATGGGAAACCCTGCCGGCGCTGGTCGCCGCTCGCGCGGCGCAGCACGGGGGCGCGCCCCGGCTGACCGTCGCCGGACGGGCGATGAGCTACCGGGAGCTGGACGGGGAGTCCAGCCGCGTGGCCGCCAACCTGCACCGGCTGGGGGTGCGCCGGGGCGACCGGGTCGCCTGCTTCCTGCGCAACGCGCCGGAGCATCTGCTGACTTGGGTTGCCGCCGGCAAGCTGGGGGCGATCTGGGTGCCGCTGAACGCCGGTCTGGTGGGGGAGGATCTCGTCCACACCCTGACCAACGCCACGCCCGCCGTCCTGGTGGTGGATGGGGAACTGGCGGAGCGGGTCGAGGCGGTCGCGGACCGGCTGCCCCGCATGCGCGTCTACGCGGTGGACGACGGCGAGGAGAGGGGAGGCGGTCGCTTCCCGCCCTTCGCCGAGCTTCTGGAGCCGGGGCATCCGTTGCCGGTGGTGGCGGTGTCCGGTGGCGATCCTGCGGTCATCATCTACACCGGCGGCACCACCGGCCTGCCCAAAGGTGCCCTGCTGCCGCATTTCGCCTGGATCGCGGCGGGAATGCGCTACGTCGAGGCGTTCGAGACGCGGCCGGACGATGTGCATTACTCAATCCTGACGCTGTTCCACGTCGGCGGGCTGATGCTGGGGGTGATGGGACCGATGGTCGCCGACATCCCCACGGTGATCGACCGCCGCTTCAGCGGCAGCAACTTCTGGGCGCGGGTAAGGGAGACCGGGGCGACCATCGTCGATCTCATCGGCACCATGATCACCGTGCTGACCGAACAGCCGGAGAGCCCGGCCGACCGCGACCACCGGGTGCGCGTCTCGCTGGGGGTGACGGGGCAGATCCCGCCCGCCGTTTCCGACCGATTCGTGGAGCGCTTCGGCATCGGCTTCGTCAACGTCTATTCGCTGACCGAGACCGGCGGCGTGCTGATCGTCAACAACCGGATGGACTCGCCCAAGCCACGCGCCAACGGCCTGACCCACGGCTGGGCGGAAGTGACCATCCTGGACGAGGATGACCAGCCGATGCCGCCGGGCGTCACCGGCCAGATCGCCTTGCGCCCCCGCTACCCGCACATCTTCATGTCGGGCTATTTCAACGCGCCGGAACGCACGCTGGAATGCCTGTCGAATTTGTGGCTGCACACCGGCGATCTCGGCCATCTGGACGCGGACGGCTATCTGCACTTCACGGGGCGTCAGGCCCATTGGCTGCGCCGCCGCGGCGAGAACGTCTCGGCCTATGAGGTGGAAAGCGTGCTCAGCCAGTGTCCAGGCGTGCGCGAGGTCGTGGTGGTCGGCACGCCGTCGGAAAAGGGGGAGGAGGACGTGAAGGCCTTCGTCATCCGCGAACCGGGCAGCGGCGTGGAGCCGGCCGCCATCGCCGCGTGGTGCGAGGGCCGCATGGCCGCCTTCAAGATCCCGCGCTTCATCGCCTTCGTGGAGAGCTTCCCCCGCTCCGTGACGAAGCGCGAAGTGGAGCGTCACAAGCTGCGCGCGTTGCCGAACGACGGGATCTGGGACCGCGAGGCGGTGACCTCGGGGCCAGGTCCTATCTCTAAAGTTCCTGTCGCCAAAGGTCCCGTCGTCAACGGGTTGGCGGGTTAGCAGGACGAGGCCACCGTCTTGTGATGGGCTTGGCGCGCTTCGGGACGCGGGGTCTGCACCGATCCACCGATGTGGGGCCCCAGCCGGTCAAGCGGGTGCCTCGGTGGATCGCACGTCCTGCCTTGCAGCCCGCCGCATCGCCTGGGGCGGCTGGCCGAAGGCGCGCAGAAAGGCGCGCCGCATGCGCTCCGGATCGGCAAAGCCGCTCTCGCGGGCGATGACCTCGACCGGGTGCCGCGTCTGCTCCAGCATCAGACGCGCGCTTTCCAGCCGCAATTGCTCCACCGCCTTGGCCGGGGACTGCCCGGTCTCGGCGCGGAAGGCGCGGCTGAACTGACGGGGGCTCAAGGCGGCGGCCCCCGCCAACTCCTCCACCGACAGCGAATTCTTCAGGTTCTGCCGCGCGTAGGTCAGCGCCGCCTCGATGCGGTCGGACTTCGCCGCCATCTCCAGCAGTTCCGAATGCTGGGTCTGGCCGCCGCCGCGGCGATGATACATGACCAGCTTGCGGGCGACCGACCGTGCGATGTCATTGCCGAGATCCTTCTCCACCATCGCCAGAGCCAGATCGACGCCCGCGGTCATGCCGGCGGAACTCCAGACCGGCCCGTCGATGATGAAGATGCGGTCCTCCTCCACCTGGATGGCTGGAAACCGCGTCCCCAACTCGCGCGCCAGAAGCCAGTGGGTGGTGGCGCGCCGCCCGTTCAGCACACCGGATTCGGCGAGCACGAACGCGCCGGTGCAGATCGCGCCCAGGCGCCGCACGGCGGGCAAACGGCCGGCGATCCAGGCGCGCAGCCCGTCGCTCGGCCGGGGCACCTCCACACCGCCGCCCACCAGCACCGTGTCGAAGTCCTGCCCGGCAAAGGACTCGCTGCCCACCGCCATTCCGGTGGAACTGCGCACCGCCCCTCCATGCTCCGAGACAGTGACCAGCTCATAGATCTGATCGCCCGCACAGATGTTGGCGAACTCGAACACCGAACCCGCAGCCAGGCTCATCATCTGGAAGCCCGGGTAGATGACGAAGCCGATGCGCATGGCGGAATCCTCTCGTGGCTGAAAAGGAGGGATATACGACATTCAGGCCAAGCGCCAAGTGTTTTAAACATGTCTCACGCCGGGCGGCAACGACGCGGCCCGCAGACAGGACACAGACCCATGAGCCTTTCCCCTCTCGGCACCGCGCTCGTCACCGGCGCGTCCTCCGGCATCGGCGCAATCTACGCCAACCGTCTGGCCGACCGCGGCCACGATCTGATCCTGGTGGCCCGCAACCGTGGCAAGCTCGCCGGCCTCGCGGCGCAGATCGCCGACCGTACCGGCCGCTCCGTCGAGGTTGTCGCCGCCGATCTGGGCGACAAGGCCGACCGGCGCGCGGTGGAGACGGTGCTGGCGACCGACGCCAGCATCACCATGCTGGTCAACAACGCCGGAGTCGGCGCGACGGCCCCGCTGCTCTCGGCCGACGTCGATGCCATGGAGCGGATGATCGACCTCGACGTGACGGCGCTGATGCGGCTGACCTACGCGGCCGCGCCGGCCTTCGTGGCGCGCGGACGCGGCACGATCGTCAACATCGCCTCCATCGTCGCGATCGGGCCGGAAATCCTCAACGGCGTCTATGGCGGGGCCAAGGCCTTCGTCCTGGCGCTGACCCAATCGCTGCACCACGAGCTGGCCGACAAGGGATTGCGGGTCCAGGCGGTGCTGCCCGGCGCCACGGCCACCGATTTCTGGGGAACCGCCGGCACGCCGGTGGAGCATCTGCCGGGCGAGATCGTCATGCCCGCCGCCGCCATGGTCGACGCGGCGCTGGCCGGGCTCGACGCGGGCGAACTGGTGACCATCCCGGCCCTGCCGGATGCCGCCCAGTGGCACGCCTACGAGGCCGCCCGTCAGGCGATGCTGCCCAACCTGTCCCGCAGCGAACCCGCCGCGCGCTACCGCGTCGCGCCGCTCTCCGCCTGACCTCCGCTGCCTTCCTGACGCTCGGCATCCTCACCGGTGTGTCTGAGCTGATCGCCCTCGCGCTCAATCGCCACGCCGTCCGGCGATCATCATCCCAAGGTGAGGCTCAGAGACCACGCCGTGCCAGCGCGCCCTGTGGGCGGTCGACGCCCCAGGGTGCCGCACGGAGGCGGCGCCAAGCCAACAGCGCGAACAGGCCGCCCGTCGCCAGGGCGGTCAGGTCGATGCCGGCCACGCCCCACAGCCCGCGCGCCAGCGTCACCCCGAGATGGGCGTTGCTGGTCAGGGCGTTCATCAGCGGCAGGGCGGCCCACAGCAGAGCCGCCGCCGCCAACTGCTCGCCCCAGGCGCGCTGGACGCCGCGCAGCGCCGGGTGCAGGGCCGTGAGAAACCACGCGGCGAAGAAGGCGAGGGCCTCGAAGGTCTCCCGCCCGGCCAGCCCGGCGGGCAGCAGCCGGTTGGCCCAGAAATAGGCGGCGATGGCGATGGGCAGCCCGACCATCACCGCCAGATTGGCGCCGTCGGCCAGACGCAGCCCGAAGGACGGGGTCGCCTCCCGCTTGCGCCGCTTGATGATCCAGTAGACTTGCCCGGTGCCGATCATCGCGGTGCCGGCCAGCCCGCACAGGATCATCGCCAGCCGCAGCGGCGTGTCGGCGAAGCGCATCATGTGCAGGCCATAGGCGCCGGCCCGCGTTGCGGCGGCTCCGCCCGTCCCGTCCCAGACCTCGCGCACCACGCCGGTCGTGCCGTCGAACAGGATGGCTTCCGGCGTGATCACCACCCGGTCGGAGTCGGTGCGCTTGAGAAGAATGGTGGCGGCGGCGTCGCCCGGGTTGTCGATGACGATCCATCCCGGCCGCCCGCCGTCCCAGCGCTGCGCCGCCTCCGCCAGCAGCGGCGCGATGGCGGTCAGGGGGGCGGCCCGCCCCGCGGCGGCCGCCGGCGGCGGCTCGGCGTAAACGGCGGTGTTGAAGGCGGCCGGCCGGTCACCGAAGGCCGCTTGCAGGCCCCAGGGCATGTAGAGCAGCATCAGCGGCACCAGCCCGGTCACGGTGATCAGCGCGTGGTAGGGCAGCACGATGATGCCCAGGGCGTTGTGGACGTCCATCCACAGCCGCGTGCGCGACCGTCCGGGGCGGAAGGCGAAGAAATCCCAGAAGACCCGCCGGTGGATGACGAATCCGGTGATCAGCGCCACCAGCAGGGCCACCCCGGCGGCGCCGATCAGATAACGTCCCACTAAGCCGGGAACGCGCAGGTCGAAGTGGAAGTAATAGAGGAAATCGCCACCGAAGGTCGCCCGCGCCTGCAAGGGGCGCCCGTCCGCCGGCTCCAGCGCCAGCTTGCGGAAGGCGGGCTGTATCTCGGGTGGGTTGTAGACGTAGACCTGGGTCGCGGTCCGTCGCTCGTCGGGCAGCGTGATCAGCCAGCGGCGGGCCTGCGGAGCCTCGCGCCACAGGCTGGCGATCGCCGCCGCCGCGGCGTCGGGGCTGTTGGTCGCCTCGACCCGCTCGGGCTGCATCCAGCGGGTGATCTCGAAGCGGGCGTAGGCGGTGGTTCCGGTCAGGAAGACGCAGAACAGCAGCCAGCCGACCACCAGCCCGCCCCAATTGTGCAGCCACGTCATCGACAGGCGGAAACTGCCGTTCATACCCCGGTTCCCGTCATGCTTTTCAACAGTGAGACCGCCGCCCAGACCGCCGCCGTCAGGCTGACGGTCCAGGTCAGGGCGCGCAAGGCGCTGGCCGCGGCGAAGACCATCACCACGGTCAGGACGCAGGGCAGCAGCGCCGCCATGGTGGCGGTCAGCACCGCCTCCGCCCGGTCCTGCACGGCCGGCAGCGCCAGGGACAGCGCCGCCGCCGTTCCCGCCGCCAGGGCGTAGCCGCCGACGACGGCGGTCACGACCCGCAGCGCGATCTCTCTGCTTCGCGTCACCAGGAATACTTCAGCGAGCCGATGACGGTGCGGCGCAGGCCGTAGTAGCAGTTGGTCGCCCGCGAGCAGGCCGCGACATACTCCTTGTCGAAGAGGTTGTTGGCGTTGATCGCCGCCTGAACGCCCTGGAGCTGCGGGCTCAGATAGGACAGGTCGTAGCGCAGCGCGGCGTCCACCAGCGTGTGGGACGGCACCTTGAAGCTGTTGGCCGGGTCGCCGTAGGTGAAGCCGACGTAGCGCAGGCCGACGCCGCCGCCCAGGCCGGCCAGCGGGCCGTCCTGCACCGTGTAGTCGCCCCAGGCCGAGGCCGAATGGGTCGGCACGGCGACCGGCCGCTTGCCGCGGTCGGCGCCGTTGCTCTTCGTCACCTCGGCGTCGAGGAAGGTGTAGCTGGCCACCGCGTTCAGTCCGGCGGCGAGGCTGACGCGCGCCTCTGCCTCGAAGCCGCGGGAGCGGACCTCGCCGGTCTGGATGTTGTAGTTGGTGTGCAGCGGATCGGGCGTGGTGACGTTCTGCTGGGTGATGGTGAAGGCCGACAGGGTGAACAGGCTGCCGGAGCCCGGCGGCTCGTATTTCAGCCCGGCCTCGTACTGTTGGCCGGTGGTCGGCTCGAACGGGTTGCCGTGGAAATCGCTGCCAGAGGTCGGCTCGAAGGATTCCGAATAGCTGGCGTAGGGCGCCAAGCCATTGTCGAACAGGTAGAGCGCGCCGACGCGGGCGGTGAAGGCGTCGTCCTGCTGCGACGTCCGTGCTTGGTTCAGCCGGTTGCGCTGCTGCGTCTCGGCCCAGTCCTTGCGCCCGCCCAGCAGGACAGCGAGCCCGCCCCACTTGATCTGGTCCTGGGCGTAGATGCCGGTCTGGGTGATGCGGGTGGCGGTGCTCTGGTAGATCGGCGGGGTGGCGATCGGCAGCCCGTAGACGGGGTTGAACAGGTCGAGGTTCGGCGCCGCCGCCTGCCCACGCAGCGTGTCGCTCCGCAGCCGCTGGTGGTCGACGCCGGCTAGCACGGTGTGGCGCAGCGGGCCGGTGTCGACGGACACCTGGAACTGGTTGTCGACGGTCAGGTCGTGGGCGCGCTCGCGGGCCGAGAAGGTGGTGCGCCGCGTGGTGCGCAGGTCGGGCAGCAGGCCGGACGCGTAGACCTGCTTGAGGTCGAGGTCGTTGTGCAGGTAGCGGGCGTTCTGCCGCACCGTCCAGCGCTCGTCGAACCGGTGTTCGAAGCGATAGCCGACGCTCATGGTCTTGCGGTCCCAGGTGTTGAAGTTGGGATCGCCCGTGAAGAGCCTGGTCGGCAGCGTGCCGTTGGGGTTGGGCAGCACGGTGCCCTGGGCTGGCAGGTAGTTCAGCGGCGAATCGTCGTAATTGTCGCGCTGGTAGAGGCCGATCAGGGTCAGGCTGGTGTCGTCGGTCGGCCGGATGGTCACGGTCGGGGCGGCGGCCAGCCGGCGGCGCTCCGCAATGTCGGTCTGGGTGTCGGTGTCCAGCGCGACGCCGGCGAACCGGTAGGAGAGCCTTCCGTCGCCGGTCACGTCGCCGCCGATGTCCAGCGCGGCCTGCTTGCGGCTCTGGTTGCCCGCCTGCAGCAGGATTTCATGCCGGGCGTCGGGGGAGGGCTGCTTGGTCACCATGTTGACCAGACCGCCGGGGCTGGTCTGGCCGAACAGCACCGAGGCCGGGCCCTTCAGCACCTCGACCCGCTCGAACAGGTACGGGTCGATGCCGGAGGTCAGGAAGCCGCTGCCCTTCAACCGCAGCCCGTCGAGATATTCGTTGAAGGACACACCGGTGGTGCCGTTGCCGCCGAAGCCGCGCACCGAGATGCCGTCGCCGCCGAAGGAGGAGGAGCCGCCGTTGCGGGCGGTGGTGACGCCGGAGGTGTAGTTCAGGACGTCGGCCAGACTCCGCACCGCCTGGGCGTCCATCTGGTCGCGGGTGACGACGGAGATCGACTGCGGCGTTTCCAGGATCGGCGTGTCGGTCTTGGTGGCGGTGGCGCTCTGGCGGGCGGCGTAGCCCATGACCGGGCCGGTCGCCCGCTCGCGCGTGCCCTCGACGGTCACCGGGTCCAGCACCACCCCGCCGGTTTGCGGCCGCGACAGCACGGCGCGGCCGGGGCCGGTCATCTGGTACGACACGCCGGTGCCGGACAGCAGGCGGCGAAGCGCCTCGTCGGCGCTCATGGTGCCCGACACGCCGGGCGAGGACAGGCCGCGCGCCACCTCGGCCGGGAAGCCGACCTCCCAGCCGCTGACCGTGCTGAAGGCGTTGAGGGCCGTGACCAGCCCCTGCGGGGCGATGTCGAACCGCTGCCCGGCGGTCTGTCCCGCCGCCTGAGCCACCTGTTCGGCGGTCTTGGCCGGCGCCGCCATGACGCCGCCCCCCGCCGTGCCCACAGCGGCCATCGCCGACGACAGCAGCACCGCCCGCAGCAGGGCCGTCCCCCGACGCCCCTGTGCACCCTTATCCATGATCCCCGCACCCATCGTAACGCTTTCCCCATGATCGCGACGTCTCAACCGGCCAGACCGGCGCCGCCAATTGCAAATGCGACGCATTCCTAAAAGCCGTGTCGACCTGACGTTCGGGGATCGCGAAAAGCGGAAATTTTTTACGGGGCTTGGCGCGGGTGGAGGGGAAAACCGGCGGATCAGGGGCGCGGGCGCAGGATCAGCAGGGCGTCGGACAGCCGCAGGGTCTCGGCCCGCACCAGCCCGGCCAGGGCCGTCGCCGTCCGCACCGGATCGTCCAGCCGGTAATTCCCGGTGATCCGCCGGTCGGCGAGGGAGTCGGGAACCACGATCAGGCCCGGATAATAGCGGTCCAGCTCTTCCAGAACCTCCCCCAGGGGCCGGTCCTCGAAGACCAGCCGGCCATCGACCCAGCCGAGCGCCGCCGACAGGTCGGCGGGATGCCCTGCGCCGATGCCCGACGCGGTGACCACCACCTCCTCGCCCGCGCGCAGGCGGACGGGGGGACCGTCGGGACGCGCCACGTCCACGGTGCCGTGGCGCACCGTCACCGTCACCCGGTCGTCCAGATAACGGACGGCGAAGGCGGTGCCGACCACGGTCACGACGGCGGAACCGGCGGAGACCCGGAAGGGACTGTCTCTTATACACATCTCCGAGCCCACGAGACTATAAC